>NZ_DALZXY010000079.1:0-17271 GCF_031988865.1 Arthrobacter sp. | reverse complement strand
CGCCCACAACGACGGCGGTAACGTCCTGTGCGGTGGCGCAGAGCGCCAGCTGGGCCGGGTCGGAGCCGGCGGTCCGTGCGCTGGCTGGATCCACGGCCATCAGGTCACACATGCGGCCTGCGGCGAAGCCGGGTGCCCGTCGGCCCTGGGCGGCAGCGCCGCCGTCGGACAAGGCAGTGTGCAGGTCAGCGGGAGTGAACCGGCCGCGGACTCCGGACGCCAGCCGCTCTCCGTGCTCCAGTGCCCGCATCTCCAGCCAGGGGTCGAGGACGGCGTGCTGGTCTGAGCCCAGGGCAATCCGTGCGCCGGCGGCTGCGAGTTCCGCGGCGGGGCCGATCCCGTCCGCGAGGTCGGCCTCGGTGCTGGGGCACATCACCACGGTGGCACCGGCCTCGCCGAGGAGGTCAATGTCCCCGGGAGTCAGGTGGGTGGCGTGGACGGCGGAGAGCCGGGTGGCCAGCAGGCCGTGCCGGTGCAGCAGCTGCACCGGGGTCAGACCGGTGGCCGCCAGGCAGGCCTCGTTCTCGGCGGGCTGCTCGGAGACATGGATGTGCAGCGGCAGGTCCGGGTCCAGGCCGTCGGCAATGGTCGCCAGGGCGTCGGCGGGAACGGCGCGGACGGAGTGCAGGGCTGCCCCCACCGTGACTTCGGCAGGATCGAATTCCGCTTCAATGGCTGCCCGGAGGTCTGCCAGCCGGTGCAGCCAAGCAGTGGCGCCGGCGTCCCCGAAGCGGAGCTGGTCATCTCCCAGGGGGTCGCCAAACCCGCCGGCCAGGTAACAGGTATCCAGCAGGGTGAGCCGGATGCCGGCGGCCCGGGCGGCGCGGCCCAGTGCCAGTTCCATGGCGTGCCCGGGATAGGGCGTGCCGTCCGGGCGGTGGTGCACGTAGTGGAATTCGGCGACGCTGGTGTAGCCGGCGGCCACCATTTCGACGAAAACGGCGGTGGCCAGCTCCTCATAGAGTTCCGGGGTCAGAGCACCGGCGGCCCGGTACATCGCCTCCCGCCAGGTCCAGAAGCTGTCCGCTCCCCCAATGTGGGTGCGGCCGCGGAGCACGCGGTGGAAAGCGTGTGAGTGGGCGTTCGAACCGGCCGGAAACACGACGCCGTTCAGCACCAGGTCTCCCGGGCGCGGATCGGCGCCGGTTTCCACCGCCGCGACGACGCCGGCGGAGTCAACGGTCAGCCGGACACCGGACTCGACCCGTCCGTCCCACACCGCCCGCTCACACCACACACCTGTGGCCCGTCCGGTCACAGCAGTGCCTCCAGGACATCGGCAAGCGCCTCGGCCGAGTAATCGGCGTCGGCGTCTTCCACATACTCCTCCGGGGAATGCGAGATTCCGGTGGGGTTGCGGACAAAAACCATTCCGGCGGGCACATGGCCGGCGAGGATTCCGGCGTCGTGCCCGGCACCGGTGCCCAGGACGGGGGCCTGCGGCAGGGCGAGCTGCAGCTGGCGCTGCAGGGCGGGGTCGAAGGTCGTGGTGGGGCTGAAGGATTCCCGGGTCAGGGTCACGGAGCAGCCTTCGAACGCGGCGATCTTCTGGGCCTTGCCGTGGATGGTCTCCACCAGCGCGGCAGTGACCGCGTCCTCTTCATGCCGGGCGTCCAGCCAGAGCTCCACCCGGGAGGCGATCACGTTGGTGCCGCCCGGGACGGCCTGGAGCCGGCCCACGGTGGCCCGCGCACCGGGCTGCGCCGCCGCGGTCTGCTGCACGGCACTGATGATCTGCGCGGCGGCGACCATCGGATCCGCCCGGTCCTCCATCAGGGTGGTTCCGGCATGGTTGCCCTGTCCGTGCACGGTGAGCTTCCAGCGGCCGTGCCCCAGGATGGAACTGCCGACGGCGACGGCGGGGCCCTCCTCGCCGAGCCCCCGGCCCTGTTCCACGTGCAGCTCCACGAAGTCCCCGATCCGTGCCAGCGCGTCCTCGTCCCGGCCGATGTGCTCCGGGGCCAGTCCGGCGGCGCGGGCTGCGTCGGCGAAGGTGATGCCGTCGGCGTCGCGCAGGTTCCGCGCCGTGTCCGGGTCGATGGCACCGGTGAGCAGGCGTGAGCCCAGGCAGGCGACGCCGAAGCGGGAGCCTTCCTCCTCCGGAAAGACGGTGATGGCCAGGGACCGGTTGGGCTGCACGCCGCGTTGTTTCAGGGTGTCCACCGCTGCGAGCGCCGCGGCGATGCCCAGCGGTCCGTCGAAGGCTCCGCCGCCCGGCACGGAATCCAAATGGCTTCCGGTGACCAGCGCACCCCTTTGCGGTTCGCCCCACCAGGCCCAGAGGATGCCGTTGCGGTCGGTCTCCACCGCGAGTCCGCGGGCCTCCGCTTCGGCCAGGAACCAACCCCGCAGGTCGGTTTCCGCAGTGGAGAACACGGGACGGCTGTACCCGCCGCGGACCGGATCGCGGCCAAGGCCGGAGATGGCGTCCAGGAGGGTGGTAACTGCTGCCATGGGAATGTCCTTGCTGAGTCTGGAGCGGGTGATTAGAGCTTATTCGGCCATCGGGATGCGGACGCCGCGCTCGGCGGCGACGGCCTCCGCTTCCGGGTAGCCGGCGTCGACGTGCCGCATGACTCCGGTACCGGGATCGTTGGTGAGCAGGGCCTCCAGCTTGCGGGCCGCCAGTTCCGTGCCGTCCGCCACGGAGACCTGCCCGGCATGCAGCGACCGGCCGATGCCGACACCGCCGCCGTGGTGGATCGATACCCAGGTGGCGCCGGAGGAGGTGTTGAGCAGGGCGTTCAGCAGCGGCCAGTCGGCGATCGCGTCGGAGCCGTCCTTCATCGCCTCCGTTTCGCGGTAGGGCGAGGCCACGGACCCGGAGTCAAGGTGGTCGCGGCCGATCACGATCGGTGCGGAGACCTTCCCCTCGGCGACCAGCCGGTTGAAAAGCAGTCCGGCCTTGGCCCGTTCGCCGTAGCCGAGCCAGCAGATCCGTGCCGGCAGGCCTTCGAATTCGACATGCTCCGCGGCGGCGTCCAGCCAGCGGTGCAGGTGTTCCTTTTCCGGAAAGAGATCCTTCAGCGCCGCGTCCGTGACGGCAATATCCGCCGGATCTCCGGAGAGCGCCACCCAGCGGAACGGGCCCATCCCTTCGCAGAACAGCGGCCGGATGTACGCCGGGACAAAGCCGGGGAACTCGAAGGCACGGTCATAGCCGCCCTGGCGGGCTTCGTCCCGGATCGAGTTGCCGTAGTCGAAGACCTCGGCCCCGGCGTCCTGGAAGCCGACCATGGCTTCGACGTGGCGGGCCATCGATGCCTGGGCCTTTTTGGTGAAGCCTTCCGGGTCTGCTTCGGCCTCCCGGTGCCAGTCCTGGACGCTGATGCCCGCGGGCAGGTAGCTCAGCGGATCGTGTGCCGAGGTCTGGTCGGTGACGATGTCGAAGTCGGCACCTTCTCCGGCGTTCCGGCGGCGCAGCAGCTCGGGGAAGACCTCCGCGGCGTTGCCCACCAGGCCTACGGAGAGTGCCCGGCCCTCGGCCTTGGCGGCCATCACCTTGGCGAGCGCGGCATCGAGGTCGGTTTCGACGTCGTCCAGGTAGCGTTTGCCGGCCCGGCGGCGGAGCCGGGTTTCATCGACGTCGACAATCAGCACCGCACCCCCGTTGAGTGTCACGGCCAGCGGCTGGGCCCCGCCCATTCCGCCGCAGCCGCCGGTGAGGGTGGCGGTGCCGGCCAGGGTTGCATTTTCATCTTTGAACAGTTTCCTGGCGATCGCGGCGAAGGTCTCATAGGTGCCCTGCAGGATGCCCTGGGTGCCGATGTAGATCCAGGAACCGGCGGTCATCTGCCCGTACATGGTCAGGCCTTCGGCTTCCAGGCGGCGGAATTCGGGCCAGGTGGACCAGTCCCCCACCAGGTTGGAGTTGGCGATCAGCACCCGCGGCGCCCACTCGTTGGTGCGGAAAACACCCACGGGCTTGCCGGACTGCACCAGCAGGGTTTCGTCGTCGTCCAGGGTTTTCAGCGTGCGGATGATCGCGTCGTAGGACTCCCAGTTGCGGGCGGCCTTGCCGGTGCCGCCGTAGACCACCAGGTCCTCGGGGCGTTCGGCGACCTCCGGATCGAGATTGTTCATCAGCATCCGCAGCGGCGCTTCGGTCTGCCAGCTCTTGGCATTCAATTCGGTGCCGCGGGGCGCCCGAACGGTGCGGGGGGTGATTGGCGTCTGAGTCATGGGGTTCTCCGTCGTCATTGTCGGTGGTGGAAGTCCGGTGGTGGAAGGTAAAGCGTGTCTTGCTAGCCCGAGGCGTGGACTGAGCCGGTCTCTGCCGTCAGCACCTGGCAAATCTGCCCGATTCTCTCGGCACTCATTCTGTAACTGGGGACAACGACGCTCATCGACGCCACGGCTTTCCCGCCCGCCACCAGCGGAATGGCGACGGCGGTGATGTCCGGTTCGACGCCGTCGCTCACCACCGCGCAGCCGTTCGGTCCGGTCTGTGCCTGCAGCGCCATGCCTGCGGCGCTTCCTTCCAGCACGAAGCGCCGGCCCACCCAGTTGACGTGGCGGACGGATTGCGTGCCTTCGGCGATGGCGATGTAGAGGCCGTGTCCGCCGTCGGCGGCGATGCTGAGGTAGGTCGATTCTCCGGTCTGCGCCACGATCCGGTCCATTGCGGCACGGTAGGTGGAGATCAGTGATTCCTGGCTGAGGGCCAGCACACCGAGCTGCACGATGGCCGGTCCTGGGCGGTAGGTCCCGGTCTCTTCCCGGCGGACAAAGTCAGCGCCCTCCAGCGTGCGCAGCAGCCGCAGTGCGGTGCTGGTGGACAGGCCGGCTGCCTTGGCCGCCTCGGACTGCGTCACGGCTCCCTGCTGGCACACCACGCTGAGCAGGGCCAGGGCGCGTTCAACCGTCCGGGTGGTGCTGTCTGCCTTCGTTGCCTCGGTCATGCTCCTGCTTTCACGCGCCCACTGTTGCCACCCAGTAAAACAACAATTTCATTAGGTGGCAAGGGTGTGGTCGTGACGCGCGGGACAGCGGGGCCGCGGGTCCCTTAAGTATCGCGTGCGCACATCTGGAGGGTGATCCGGGATTTACATCACCAGTTCCGCGCACCGACCAGGACGAAAGTCACCAGATCTGCGTACCCGCGGGCCAACCTCCGGACGCTTGCCCCGCTCGAAGCAGGAATTAATCAGGCCTCTCCCGAGGGGCGAAACACCCCTTACCTACCCACACCACCGCACATAACGAAATGATTCCTGTGAACTTTCTGTCCCGACTTTTTGGAAGAAGTAGAAAATGACTGATATCACCATCATCGGAACCGGCAATATGGCCCGCGGTCTCGCCACCCGGGCGATCGCCGCCGGAAAGTCCGTCCAGCTGCTGGCGCACGAGGACAAGGCCAAGGCAGATGCACTCGCAGCAGAACTCGGAGGGCAGATTTCCACGGGTGTGCTGGGCGAGGAGCTCACGAGCAGCCTCGTCATCCCGGCCGTCTATTTAGATGCCGCGAAAGACATTCTGGCCCGCTACGGAGATTCCCTGAGCGGGAAAGTTTACGTCGACATCACCAACCCGATCGACTTCTCCACCTTCGAAGGCCTGTCTGTGCCCGCCGGCTCCTCCGCGGCCGAAGAACTGCAGAAGGCCACCGCTGCGAAGGTCATCAAGGCTTTCAACACCACTTTCGGCGCCACGCTGGCGGAAGGCGCGGTAGCGGGGCAGCCCTTGGATGTCCTGATCGCCGGAGACGACGCCGCCGCGGTCCGGGCCGTTGCGGACTTTGCCGCGGCCGCCGGACTCAATCCTGTGGTTGTTGGGCCCCAGCGCCGCGCGCAGCAGCTAGAGCAGGCAGGCTTCCTCCACATCCTGCTCTCTGCCAACGACCAGCTCCCCGCCTACCAGTGGAACTCTGCTCTGAAGGTAGTTCCGGCAGCTTAAACACCCACCCCGCCCGGTGCGGCGCCGCCGTTCTAAGCCAGCTCACCCGTTCTAAGCCAGCTCAATGGGCAGGAGTTACACACCGGCCTGAACGGCAGCAGGATCCGTTCCAGCGTGGTCCCCGCTGTGACCCACGGCGCCGGACCCCGCACGCTGCCCGCGGCCGCCCAGGATCGCGGCGGCAATGTCATCGGCGTCGCGGAGGGTCCTGGCACCGGCATCGGCCGGTGCACCGGCCTCGGCGGCGATAGCCGTGCCCCACTGCACCGAAGAGAGCTGCAGGCCCAGCACGTACAGGTCCTTCTGCGGTTCGCCCTTGATATCCAGGGGCCGGTACGGCGGCAGCGAAACATCCAGCCCCGTGGTGAATACCGCCGTGCCGTCCGCGGCCATCATGACCCGGGGACGGGCCATCCCCCGGTCCAGCATCCCGGCGAGCAGCGGGGACAGGTTCGCGCTGACCCGGTTGGCCGGCATCATGGCCTCCACCAGGGTTGTTGCTGCGTGTTCCTCGGGTGACCACGGGGAGGAAGCCGTGAAGACCGAACGGGCCTCGTCGACGTCGAACCGCGGATCCGGGCCCACAAAATGCACCAGTCCGGCGCGGGTCAGGGCTGCCAGCTGCTCGATCCGCTCCGGCGGCGGGCCGCTGGCGAGCCCTTCGACCAGGGGTTCGAACCAGCCGCGCAGCTCGGTGAGCCAGGACTCTTCGGAGAGGCCGCCGTCGGCCACCACTGCCTTGAGCACCGAACGCCCCGCGTTCAGCGCCCCGATCGCCATCTTCAGCGGATCATCTTCGCCCTTCGCAGACCCGGCGGCATCGGCTTCGAGGTAGGCCAGGATGGCGGAGTCCACGTCGGCGGCACCGGTGAAGGGCCGTCTGCCCAGCGGCTGGGCGAGGGCTTCCAAGCTTGTCCGGTGCTCCGCGGGAACGCAGCGCTGGAGCACTTCCTCCTTGGCGGCGTCCCAGTCGGGGCCATCCACGCTGAGCGCAGCTTCCAACTCCTGCAGGAAATCGCTCGGGGCAACGGTGAGGCATTCCGGGGTGGTCCGGGCCAGCGTGGAGTAGTACGCCCAGATGGCGTCCCGGTGCAGCAGTGGCCAGAAATCGTGGTCGAAGCCGGGCTGAATGCCTTCGGCGGCGAAACTCCCCGCCGCTTCCCGGGTGAACCAGCGCAGCGTCACACTCCGCGGCAGATAGCTCTGCAGCTGTGCCTTGGCCCGGTAGGGCGTGCCGCGGCGGGAAGCGGCGACCAGCACCGGTTCCCGGCCGCTGGGTTCGTAGCGCAGCGCCCGTCCTGCGGGTTCGCCGGTGCTTTCGAACCGTCCGCCGCGGCCCAGCGTCACCTGCGCCATGATGTCGAAGAAGTTCAGTCCCAAGCCGCGCACCAGCACCGGTTCCCCGGCGGGCAGCACGGAAAAGTCCGCGTCCGCCGGCACAGCCGGCGGGAGGTAGCGCAGGCCCAGCCGCGCTGCGGCATCGCTGAGCCGGGACTGCTCCGGGTTCAGGGCCGCGGGCAGGTGCCCAATGGCCAGGACAACGGCGTCGGCAGCCAGGTCCGCCTCACCGGCAAGTTCAATACTGAAGCCGGACTCGGTGCGGGCAAGGGCCAAGGCCTCGGTACGGTGATGGACGACGGCGGCACCGGCCTTGCCTGCCGCTGCGGCCAGTCGCGCATAGGTCCATTCCAGGTACCGGCCGTACACGGCCCGGCTCGGGAAGTCTCCCGCTTCCAGGCGGGCAATTTCCTCCCGGTCCCCTGCGCTCAGGGCCGGCGCGGGATCCACCGACATGCGCCGCGCCCACTCGCCGAAGGAGAGCCCGGCGACGGACGGCGCGAATCCATCCCCCGGAGCCGGGGCCACGGTGGGAAACAGGCAGGGTGTGTTCATGAGGAACAGCCGGGACTGGCCGGTGCGCCAGACGTGCCCGGGCCCCGGGTCGAAGGGATCCACCATCCGGATCTCCAGGGCCGGGCGGTCCGGCAGCTCAAGGTACCTCGCGAGCAGCCGGTCCAAGACGGAGATCCCGCGCGGGCCGGCTCCGATGACGGCAACGCGGAGTCTCTGTGTTTTAGGCATGTCCTAAGGATATCGGTCCCTTCGCACCCGGCCGGGCCGACCCCCAGGACCACCGGCCGGCCTAGGTAAAGGACACAAAGACAAAAACGCCCGCCACGAAAACACCCAGAACCAGAAAGGAAGGAGGCAGCAGCGATACAGGCCTGCCCGGGGACGCTACCGTGTCAGAACCGCTTGGATTTCGTTATGGTTCGCCCACGCCGCGTTAATAATCCGTGAGGATTCCGAGAACGGCATCCCAACGGGCTTGTACTCGGTGAGGCGCTTCGGCGTCCCCCGCCGGACCGGTGGGAGGAGAACGAACTTTCTTGGGGGAACCCCTTGTTGGATGTAATAGCAGTTCTGGGCATTGTGGCGGTCTTCACCGCGTTGGCCCTGGTGGCCCGGGTGGTGGAGAAGCTGTGAACTTCTTCGATTACGCGGCCCTCATCCTCGCCCTTGCGGCCGTCATTTATGTGTTGGCCGCTTTGCTGCGACCGGAGAAATTCTGATGGCGGTTTGGCTGGCTGCCGGCCAGTTCCTGGCCCTCGCAGTAATTCTGGCCGTTGTGCACCGCCCCTTGGGGGATTACATGGCCCGGGTCTTCACCTCCGAGAAGGACTTGTGGGTGGAGCGTGGTTTTTACCGGCTGATCGGGGTGGCGCCTCGCTCCGGCCAATCGTGGCAGTCCTATCTCCGGGGAGTCCTGTTCTTCTCCGCGGCCGGAGTGCTCGCCCTTTATCTGCTGCAGCGGACGCAGCATCTCCTTCCCGGCTCGCTGGGGTTGCCTGCGGTTCCCGAAGGTCTCGCCTTTAACACCGCGGCTTCGTTCGTCACAAACACCAACTGGCAGTCCTACGCCCCCGAAGCCACTATGGGCTACGCGGTCCAGGCCAGTGGGCTGGCGGTGCAGAACTTCCTGTCTGCGGCTGTTGGCTTGGCCGTGGCCGTGGCGTTGGTGCGTGGATTCGCGGCCCACAACAGCTCAACGATCGGCAACTTCTGGGTTGACCTCACCCGCTCGCTAACCCGCGTGCTGGTGCCGGGCGCCGTTCTGGCGGCTGCCCTGCTCCTGCTGGGCGGGGTGATCCAGAACTTTAACGGTTTCATTGAACTCTCCACGCTTACCGGGGGCACCCAGACGGTTCCCGGCGGTCCGGTCGCCACCCAGGAAGCCATCAAGCTGCTTGGCACTAACGGCGGCGGCTTCTTCAACGCCAACTCGGCCCACCCGTTCGAAAACCCCAGCGCGTGGACCAATCTCCTCTCGATAGTCCTGATGCTGGTGATTCCCTTTAGCCTTCCGCGCACCTTTGGAACCATGATCGGTGACCGGCGGCAGGGCTACGCGATCCTGGCCGTTATGGCCGGTATCTTCACCGTCTCCCTCGCTGCCATGACGCTGTTCGAGTATCAGGCCGCCAGCGGGGCCGCCGGATCTCTTGAGGGCAAGGAACAGCGTTTTGGTATCGCGGGGTCCACCCTGTTCGGAACCACCAGCACCCTCACCTCAACCGGCGCCGTAAACTCGATGCATGACAGCTTCAGCCCGCTTGGCGGGATGATGGCAATGCTCAACATGATGTTGGGCGAAGTCGCTCCCGGCGGAGTCGGGTCCGGCCTCTACGGCATGCTGATCCTGGCCGTAGTCGCCTCGTTCGTAGCCGGCCTGCTCGTCGGCCGCACCCCCGAGTACCTGGGCAAAAAAATAGGTCCCCGGGAAATCAAGCTGGCCTCCCTTTATGTCCTGACCATGCCGACCCTGGTCCTGGCCGGAACTGCGCTGAGCTTCGCGTTGCCCGGAGTCCGGGAGGAAATTGCCGGCACCTCCATTCTTAATACCGGCCCGCATGGCTTCAGCGAGGTGCTCTACGCCTTCACCTCCGCAGCCAACAACAACGGCTCCGCGTTCGCGGGGCTGACCGCCAATACACCTTGGCTGAACACCGCTCTGGGCTTGGTGATGCTGTTGGGCCGTTTCCTTCCCATCATTTTCGTCCTGGCGCTTGCTGGTGCGCTGGCTGCCCAAAACAAAGTCCCGGTTACGGCAGGCACACTGCCAACCCACCGGCCGCAGGCCGTGGTGATGCTGGCCGGCGTCACAGTCATCGTGACCGCTCTAACTTTCTTCCCCGTACTAGCGCTGGGTCCCCTGGCAGAAGGACTGATCTGAACATGTCCACCGTCACCACACACCACCGCTCCCAACACCACAGCCACTCACCCCATGGCCACCCACCTGCAGAGCACCGTAGCGCGCTCTCCTGGTCGCAGCTGGCAGCCGCGTTGCCCGTTGCCCTGCGAAAGCTGAATCCCCGGCAGATGTGGCACACGCCGATCATGCTGCTGGTCGAGGCGGGGGCCGTCCTCATTACGGCCATCGCGGTTTCGGAGACCGTCGCCGGAGTATCTCCCGATTCCGGCGGCAGCCCGGTCCCCGCAAGTTTCACTTGGCTGATCGCACTCTGGCTCTGGCTCACGGTGATTTTCGCCAACCTGGCCGAAGCCGTGGCAGAAGGCCGAGGCAAGGCGCAGGCCGCTTCACTGCGCGCTACCCGCACCACCACCGCCGCCCGGCGGGTGCAGGGATACGATCCACAAACCGACGCCGCTGCCCTGCGGACCGCCGTCGAGGATGTGGCCTCGGCCGACCTGATGCAGGGCGACGTAGTGGTGGTGGTCGCTGGCGAGGTGATCCCCGGCGACGGCGACATCATCGACGGCATCGCCTCTGTGGACGAATCCGCGATTACCGGTGAGTCGGCTCCGGTCGTGCGGGAATCCGGCGGCGACCGTTCCGCCGTCACCGGCGGAACGCGCGTTCTCTCCGACCGGATCGTCGTCCGCATTACCAGCAAGCCCGGTGAAACATTCGTGGACCGGATGATCGGGCTCGTGGAGGGCGCCGCCCGCCAGAAGACACCAAACGAAATTGCCCTCGACATCCTTCTGTCTGCACTCACCCTGGTGTTCCTCATCGTCGTCCTGACACTGAATCCGATGGCAGGCTATGCCGGGGGCACGGTCAGCGTTCCCGTCCTGGTGGCCTTGCTGGTGTGCCTCATCCCCACCACCATCGGTGCACTCCTGTCCGCTATCGGGATTGCCGGCATGGACCGGCTGGTTCAGCACAACGTCCTGGCGATGTCCGGGCGTGCTGTCGAAGCCGCCGGAGACGTAACCACGCTCCTGCTGGATAAGACCGGCACCATTACCTACGGCAACCGCCAGGCTGCGGAGTTTATCCCCGTAGCCGGCTCGGAGGCTGCCGAACTGATTATGGCCGCGGCACAGTCCTCGGCCCCCGATCCGACACCCGAAGGGCGCTCCATCGTGGAGCTGGCGGCTTCCCTCGGCGTCCATCCGGATCCGGAAACCGATGCCACCGCGGTTCCTTTCACGGCCCAGACCCGGATGAGCGGGCTGGACTTTCCGGACGGATCCCAGGTCCGCAAGGGCGCTGGTTCTGCAGTCCTGGATTGGGCGAGTAAGGACGGCGGCGTCGAGGTCTCGGTCCTCTCTGACCTGGCCTACCGGGTGGACAAGGTATCGGCGGAGGGCGGCACCCCCCTGGTCGTCGCCGTGCGCGATGCTTCCGGCAGCACCAGGATCCTGGGCATCGTGCACTTGAAGGACGTCGTCAAGACCGGCCTGAAGGAGCGCTTTGCCCAGCTTCGCCTGATGGGCATCAAAACGGTGATGATCACCGGCGACAACCCGCAAACGGCCAAAGCCATCGCCGCGGAAGCCGGCGTCGACGACTACCTGGCCGAAGCCACGCCGGAAGACAAAATGGCGTTCATCCGCCGGGAGCAGGAAGGCGGCCGGCTGGTCGCCATGACCGGGGACGGCACAAACGACGCCCCGGCCCTGGCGCAGGCGGACGTCGGCGTCGCCATGAACACCGGAACCTCCGCGGCCAAGGAAGCCGGGAACATGGTGGATCTGGATTCCGATCCGACCAAACTGATCGACATTGTCCGGATCGGGAAGCAGCTGCTGATTACCCGCGGTGCGCTGACGACGTTCTCCATCGCCAACGACGTCGCCAAGTACTTCGCCATCATCCCGGCAATGTTCGTAGGCCTTTTCCCCGGCCTGGCGGTACTGAACATCATGGGGCTCAGTTCCCCGGCCTCGGCGATCCTCTCTGCCGTCATTTTCAACGCCCTGGTGATCCTGGTCCTGATCCCGCTCGCCCTGCGCGGAGTGAAGTACCGTGCCTCCGGCGCTGCCGGGATCCTCAACCGCAATCTGCTGGTCTTCGGCGTCGGTGGTGTGATCGCCCCGTTCCTCGGGATCAAGCTGATCGACCTCGCAGTGTCTCTGCTTCCGGGGTTCTGATGCCGGCCCTCCGCTCCCACCCTCTCTCTACCCTGCCTCAAGATTCCATCCAGACCATCCCGAAGGACACTCCATGACCGCGCTGCGCTCCTCTGCCAGACAACTGGGCACCGCTGTCCGGGCCCTGCTCCTGTTCACCCTCGCGTTGGGCGTCGCCTACCCGCTGATCGCCACCGGGGCGGCGCAGGTCGCGGCCGGCTCCCTGGCCAACGGCTCGCTTACCTCCTCGGACGGCAGCGAAACCGGTTCGGTGCTGATCGGACAGTCCTTTACCGACGACTCCGGGGCGCCGCTGCCGGAATGGTTCCAGTCCCGCCCGTCCGCGGGAGGCTACGACGGCGCCGTGTCCGGAGGCACCAATCTGGGACCTTCCAGCGCCGAGCTGCAGGATTCCGTGGCAGAACGGCGGGCCGCGGTCGCGGCCTTTGAAGGGGTGGACCCGGCAGATGTGCCAGCGGATGCCGTGACCGCCTCTGCCTCCGGGCTTGATCCGCACATCAGCCCCGAATACGCCTTCCTGCAAGCAGACCGGGTGGCCCGCGCCAGGGGCCTTTCCCCCGACACCGTGCACTCGCTCGTGGAGGATTCCGCCCGCGGCCGTACTCTGGGGGTCTTGGGCGAACCAACCGTGAATGTGTTGGAACTCAACATTGCGTTGAAGGGGCTGGACACTTAACACATGGCACGTGGAGAACTCCGGGTCTTCCTTGGGGCTGCCCCGGGAGTGGGCAAGACCTACAGCATGCTTGAGGAAGGCCACCGGCTGCGTGGCGAGGGATTGGACGTGGTGGTGGCGGTGGTGGAAACCCACGGCCGCGCCGCGACGTCCGCCATCGCAAGGGGACTGGAGCAGGTCCCGTTGCGCCGGGTCGACCATCGGGGTCTCGAACTGGACGAAATGGATCTGGCAGCGGTCTTGGAACGGCATCCGGACTTTGCCCTCGTGGACGAACTGGCCCATACCAATGCGCCGGGCCTGGAACACACCAAGCGGTGGGAGGACGTTGAGGATCTGCTGGCCGCCGGCATCAACGTCCTGTCCACCGTGAATGTCCAGCACATCGACTCGCTTAACGACGTCATTGAAGGCATCACCGGCACCGTACAACGCGAGACCGTGCCGGACAGCGTCCTGCGGGCCGCGAACCAGATCGAGCTGGTGGACATCGCCCCGGAACTGCTCCGGGGACGGCTGGCCGAGGGCATCATCTACCCGGCCCCACGGGTGGATGCGGCCATGTCGAATTACTTCCGGATGGGCAACCTCACCGCCCTGCGGGAACTGACCCTGCTCTGGCTGGCTGACGAAGTCGACAGCGCCCTTAACCGGTACCGCACCGAGAAGGAAATCCGCAGCAAATGGGAGGCCCGGGAGCGGGTCGTGGTGGCACTGACCGGTGGCCCGGAAGGCCAGACCCTGCTTCGGCGGGGGGCCAGGATCGCGGCACGCTCCTCCGGCGGGGAACTCATCGCCGTGCATGTGACCAATCCCGATGGCCTGCGGGCGGCTTATCCCGGCGAACTGGCGGTGCAGCGGACCCTCGTTGAAAAGCTCGGCGGCACGTTCCATCAGGTGGTGGGCACAGACATTCCCTCCGACCTGGTGGGATTTGCCCGCTCGGTCAATGCCACCCAGCTGGTGATTGGCGTCAGCCGCCGTCCTCGGATGCGCGGGCTGTTGGGCGGGCCAGGGATCGGCGCCACCGTCATCCGGCAGTCCGGGGACATCGACGTCCATATTGTCAACCACGGTGCTGCCGGGGCACACCGCGGGCTCCCGCGCCTCGGCGGAGCACTAAGCGTCCGACGCCGGCTGGCCGGCTTTGCCCTGGCCCTGGCCGGTGGGCCGCTGCTCACCTGGCTGCTGGTTTGGCTCCGCACCCCGGAATCGATTACCAGCGACGTCCTGTCCTATCAGCTCCTGGTGATCGTTGTGGCCCTGGCCGGCGGGATCTGGCCCGCGCTTTTCGCCGCCCTGCTTTCCGGGCTGACGCTGGACTATTTCTTTATCCAGCCGCAGTACACCGTGACCATCGCCGATCCGGTGCATTGGTTGGCCCTCGTCCTCTACACGGCCAATGCCCTGCTCGTTAGCTACGTAGTGGACCGGGCCGCGCACCGCTCCCGCATAGCCCGACGGGCGGCGTCGGAGTCGGATCTCCTGGCCGCCGTCGCCGGGAATGTCCTGCGCGGAGAGGACGCTCCGCAGGCGCTGGTGAGCCGGGTGCAGGAGGCCTTCAGCCTCACGGGCGTTGACCTGCGCGCCGGGGATACCGAGCTGGCCCGCGCGGGAACCGTTCCGCCGTCGGCCGTTCCAACGGCCCGGATCCCGGTGGGGGAAAGCGCCGAGCTGCTGCTCCACGGGCGGGTGCTCGAGGGTGCGGATCTGCGGCTGCTGGGCGTCATCACCGCTCAGCTGCAGGCCGCGCTGGAGTACCGGGACCTGTCGGAGAAGGCCGAAGGCATGGGACCGCTGGCCGCGGCGGACAAGGTACGCACGGCGTTGCTGGCAGCCGTTGGACACGACCTGCGCCGACCGCTCACGGCGGCGACGGCGGCCGTGACCGGGCTGCGCGCCCCGGATATCAAATGGTCCGAAGCGGACCGGAGCGAGCTGCTCGCAACGGCGGAGGAATCCTTGGCCACGCTGTCGGATCTGGTGACCAGCCTGCTGGACGTGAGCCGGCTGCAGGCCGGCGCGTTGGCAGTGTCCTTAGCCCCACTCGAAACCGCCGACGCCGTTCTGCCCGCCCTCGAAGAGCTGAGCCTCGGGCCAGCCGAGGTACAGCTGGACATCCGCAGCGGCCTGCCCCCGCTCCTGGGTGACGCCGTGCTGCTGCAGCGGGTCCTGGTCAATGTCCTCGCCAACGCGGTCCGGTTCTCTCCCGCGGACACCAAGGTGCTGGTCACGGCCAGTGAGTTCGCCGGCCAGGTGGAAATCCGCGTCATCGACTACGGGCCGGGGATTGCGCCCGAGCGCGGCGACGACGTCTTTATTCCCTTCCAACGGCTCGGCGATACCGATAACCAGACCGGGCTGGGCCTGGGCCTCGCGGTGGCCCGGGGATTTATGGAAGGCATGGGCGGTACGTTGAAGACCGATCAAACACCCGGAGGCGGAATGACCATGGTCCTGTCCCTGCCAGCAGCAACCGTCCCGCAGCCCGCCGATGCACAGGCAGGACAATGAGGATCCTTCTGGCCGACGACGATATCCAGATCCTTCGGGCACTGCGCATCACCCTGGCCGCCTATGGGTACGAGGTCATCGCCGCCCAGGACGGGGTGTCGGCGGTACGCAAGGCCGTTGATTCCCATCCCGACCTGATGGTCCTGGACCTGGGCATGCCTGGACTCAGCGGCATGGAAGTCATCGAGGCCGTCCGTGGCTGGAGCAGTATTCCCATCCTCGTTATCTCCGGTCGCTCGGATTCGGCGGACAAGGTCAGGGCACTGGATCTTGGCGCCGACGACTACGTGACCAAACCGTTTTCAGCCGAGGAACTGCTCGCCCGGATCCGCGCCCTGAGCCGGCGGACCGCAGCCGTGCAGGACAGCCCCGAATTCACGTTTGGGAACGTCCGGGTGGACCTGGCCGCCCGTCAGGTCTCGCGGCTCGACGACGGCACGGCCATCCGCTTGACTCCCACCGAATGGCATCTTTTGGCGGCCCTGCTCCAGCGCCCCGGGCGTCTCCTGACCCAGGCACAGCTGCTGGGCGAAGTGTGGGGGCCCGGCACTACCGATGCCGGATATTTGCGCCTGTACATGGCGCAGCTGCGGCGCAAGCTCGAACCGGATCCCAGCGCTCCGGTGCACCTGTTGACCGAACACGGCATGGGGTACCGGTTCCAGCCCTGACCGTAGCCTCCACAGAACTGGGTTTCCCAGCAGACTATTTGCCCCAGAGAACATCTCTGGCACCACAGAAACGGGGCTATCATGGGGCAATGAGCAAAGGCAGCACCGGGACCGGCAGCCCGGAACCCGTACCCGGCGACCTCGCGTGGAATCTGGGCACCGTGGCGGGCTGCTATCAGGCCCGGCTGGAAGACGTCCTCACCGGGATGCCAGGTGGCCTGCGCGGATTCCAGGTGGTCTCCGCCGTCGTGCACCACGCCCCGGAAAATCAACAGGCCCTGGGGGCCCGGGTGGGCATTGACCGGACGGTGCTGACGTACCTGCTCGACACCCTGGTAGCGGCAGGCTCTGTAGAGCGGATCCCCGATCCCGCGGACCGCCGGGCACGGAAAGTCATTGCCACGGACGCCGGCCGTGAAACCCTGACCCGTTGTGAGCAGCTGGTCGCGGAGACAGAGCGGGAGCTGCTGGCGGGGCTGGGGGACGGCGAGGCCGCGATGTTTGAAGCCCTGCTCCGCCGCCTGGCCGCCTCCGTAAAGGGCTCGTCGGAGGCCTGACTTCTGCCGTCAGCTGCCCGGCTGAAACCTCCAGCGCGCTCCGGCCTCCTAAGCCGGCCAGCACCCTACCGCAGCGTCCGGGCGGCCAACCCCCGGCGCAGGGCCACGAGCTGGCTATTCACGAAATCACGTGAAACCTGCGCCCGGGGTTCCCTGCCTTCGAAGCCGTGATAGGCCCCCGGCACCACTTCCAGCGCGCACTCCACCCCGGCGTCGGCCAGCCGCTTGGCATAGGCCACGTCCTCATCGTGGAAGAGGTCATTGGTGCCGACACCGATCCACGCCGGCGGCAGCCCTGCCAGGTCCGGATGCCGGGCCCGGGCCGCCAGGGCAGGTACGCCGTCGGAGCCCGCCGCCGGGCCCACATAGGACCGCCAGCCGAACCGGTTGCTGCGTTGGTTCCACAACCGCAGCGAGCGTTCATCCACCTCACGCAGCACGGTCCGGTCATCAAGCATCGGGTAGACCAGCAGCTGGAAAACCGGCCGGATGCCGCCGCGGTCCCGGGCCAGCAGCGCCAGTGCCGCGGCCAGGCCTGCGCCGGCGCTCG
>NZ_DALZXY010000078.1:7632-17390 GCF_031988865.1 Arthrobacter sp. | reverse complement strand
GGAAAACCCGCGGCCACTCCCGCAGAACGGGGGAGTGGCCGCGGGTTTTTGCGGACCGGGCACGGATGACGGGAGAACAACGACGGCGGGTGCCTGGGGGAGCCTGGCTCTTCCAGGCCTGTCGCGTGGTGCCAGTGTTACTTGTGATCTTTATGTGTTTGTTGTGAATCCTGGAGCTCTGAGTTAGATTGCTTGTCAAGCACCGCACGCATGCGGTGTGTCGCGGCCGTTGGGGTCGGACGCGCGGAAAAGGCCGCCACGGTTAGAAAACCGCGGGTCTCGAGGCATAAGGATCTAAAGAATGCGACTGAGGAAACTCGCCGGGGCGTTTGCTGCCCTGATGCTGGCCGTGGGGGCGACGGCGGTGGCCCTTCCCCCGGCGTCGGCCACATCACTCGACGGGCAGGCAGCCGGACGGCTCCACACCCTGATCAATGAATACCGGGCCCAGCATGCGCTGAAGCCGCTGGCCTGGAATGGCGGGATCGCCGCCGTGTCACAGGGCTGGACCCTCAGCTCCGCCGAGACCGCCAATGTCCACGGCGCCGGGACTTTCCTGCACAACCCGAACTTCGCGGCCAACTATCCTGCCGGGGCCAAGTCCTGGTCGGAGAACATCGCCTGGAACATGAGCGTCGACCAGGCCTTCGCCTGGTGGACAAATTCGGCGCCGCACCGCGCGAACATGCTGCGGGCTGCTGACACGGACCTCGGCATTGGCGTTGTCCAGCTAACGGAAGGCCCCAACAAGGGTGTCTACCTGGCCACCGTCAACTTCGGTGAATACGCCGGCACCGCCGCACCCCTTCCGCCCGCGCCTGAGCCCACTCCGCCGGCACCCGCTCCGGAACCCACGCTGCCTGCGGTCCCCGAGCCGGCACCGAGCACCCCGCCTGCTGAGACCGCTCCGCCGGCGGAAACCACGCCGGCACCGGAGCCGTCTGCTCCCGCTCCCACCCCGGAACCGTCAGCTCCCGCTCCCGAACCGGCTCCCACCAACCCGCCCGCTGAGACCGCACCGGCACCGGAGCCCAGCGAGACTCCAGCGGAACCCGTACAAACTCCTGAACCCACCGAAACACCGTCCGATCCGGTGACAGAACCTCCCGCCCCGGCTGAACCGTCGCCGACGCAGCCCGCGCAGACACCGGATCCGGTCCCGACGGAGGATCCAGCAGCGGCCGAAACCCCGGTGCCTGAGACCTCTGCTCCGGAACCAACTGACCCGCCTGCCCCGGAACCAACTGATCCGCCGGTGCCCGGCCCGGCCGCAGCACGCGGTGAACTCCAGACCAGCGACCCGGCACTGCTGACCCCCGAGGCCCGCGGCAGCTTCGATACCAGGACCAGCGGCAGCGCTCTCACCGTCACCGGCCTTACCCCGGGTGCCGAGTACCAGGTGTTCCTGCACTCAACGCCCGTCAATGCCGGGCTCTTCACTGTTGACGCCAACGGCGTCCTCCGGATCGAGATCCCCTCGGGCCTCGAAGCCGGGGAGCACCGGGTAGCTCTCTACAACCTGGATGGGACGCTGGAGGGCTGGCAGGCCTTCACCGTGCAGCCCGAGGTCAACGTCCTCGGTGTAGCGGTCTCTGCTGGACCGGGCGCACCGGCCGAACTCGCCTCGACCGGGTTCTCCTCGGGTCAGACGGTACTCGGTGCATCGGGTGCGGTCATGATTATCGCCGGCGCGGCAGCCCTGTTGTACCTGCGGCGGACCCGCACGGAATCGGCCGCGGCCTAGCAATCCTTCGTTTCACAACAGCAAAGCGCAGGACCATCTGGTCCTGCGCTTTGCTGTTGAATGGAGCAGCAGCGGCCGCTAAACGGGGCAGCCCTCAAAACGGGGGGGGGTAAACGGGGCAGCTAGACGGTGCCGGCAGCCGGCTGCCGCATCCTGGCCCGGCGCGGCGACCCCAGCAGATCGATGCTGAGGATCAGCCCAGCCACACCAGCCCGAATCCGGCCCAGCGCTCGGGCGGCATGGCCTCCTGGAACACCAGCAGCGCCATGATGAACTGCAGGACCGGCGCCAGGTACTGGAGCATTCCCAGCATGCTCAGCGGCAGCCGGCCCGCGGCGGCACCAAAGAGGATCAGCGGAACCGCCGTGGCGATGCCCGAGGCCGCCAGCAGCCAGAAATGCGCAGGCCCGAAAGCGAACAGCGTCCCGGTGCCGTTCGTGGCCATCACAAGGAGAACGACGGCGGCAATCGGCGTCAGCACGGCGGTTTCAATCGACAGGCTGGAAACGGCGTCGACCTTCCCGCCCACGCCCTTCTTCACGAGGCCGTAAAAACCGAAACTGAACGCCAGGGTCAGTGCGACCCACGGAACGTTGCCGTACGCGAACGCCAGGACCAGGACTGCGATGAACCCCACCGCAATGGCGGCCCACTGCAACGGCCGTAACCGCTCCTTCAGCAGGAAGACTCCTAGCAGCACCGAAACCAGCGGGTTGATGAAGTAGCCCAGCGCGGCCTCCACCGCGTGTCCGTTGAGCACGGCCCAGGAGAAAACCAGCCAGTTCACGGCAATCAGGACGGCGGCTAGGGAGAGCGTGCCCAGCAGCCGCAGATCCCGTCCGGCGGAGAAGGCCCGGCGCCAGGAGCGCATGATCGTCAGCAGGACCGCGCAGAACACCAGGGAGAAGACCACCCGCGCAGCAACGATTTCCACCGGCCCCGCCGGTTCCAGCAACAGGAAGTAAAGCGGCAGGAACCCCCAGATGGTGTAGGCGCCGATGCCAAAGAGCAGGCCGGATCCGCTGAGCCTTCCCTCCGGCTCCGGCCGGTTGGCTGCTGCGGCCGCAGGCGGCACCGAAGGCGTCGTTCCCTGCTGCTTCGGGGTGGCGGAGCTTGAGGCGGCGTAGGCAGGGGAACTGCCGGGAGGTTGCTCATTGGGCATGTGCGTTGCAACGCAGTACGCCCTGCGCATATTCCGCGCGGATTTTCGCGGCGGAGGGCCGGTGCGGTTTAGACGCTTTGGTTGGCGGCAATTAGAATAGGGAACTGTGCGCCATTTGCGTTCAGCGACCAGTTGAATGACTTGCTCCCTGGCCATCAGGGACCCCCAGAGAAGAAGGACTATACGTGTCTAATTCAGCCCCGGACAGCTCGCAGCGTCCCATGCGAGTGGCCATTATCGGTGCTGGTCCGGCCGGCGTTTACGCGGCAGACATCCTGACCAAGGCCGACCGGGACTTCGAAGTCAGCATTGATCTCTTCGATCAGTACCCCACCCCCTACGGATTGATCCGGTATGGCGTTGCCCCCGACCATCCCCGGATCAAGGGCATCGTCAAAGCGCTGGAGAAGGTACTGGACCGCGGTGACATCCGCTTCCTCGGCAACGTGAACTACGGGCGTGACCTCACGCTCAAGGACTTCCGGCACTTCTACGATGCGGTGATTTTTGCCACCGGTGCCCTCAAGGATGCCCCCCTGAACATCCCCGGCGTGGACCTGGAAGGCTCCTTCGGCGGCGCCGACTTCGTCTCCTGGTACGACGGCAACCCGGATGTTCCGCGTGACTGGCCCCTGGATGCCAAGGAAATCGCCGTCATCGGCAACGGCAACGTGGCCCTCGACGTCGCGCGGATCCTTTCCAAGCACGCCGATGACCTGCTGACCACCGAGATTCCAGCCAACGTTTACGAGGGACTGAAGAAGTCGCCCGTTACCGACGTCCACGTGTTCGGCCGCCGCGGCCCGGCGCAGGTGAAGTTCACGCCGCTGGAACTGCGCGAACTCTCGCACTCCCGTGACGTGGATATTGTCCTGTACCCCGAAGATTTCGAGTTCGACGAAGCCTCCGACGAGCAGATCCGCACCAACAACCAGACCAAGACCATGGTCAACACCCTGACCAACTGGCTGGTCGAGGAGCAGGACACCGGTGCCTCGCGGCGCCTGCACCTGCACTTCCTGCACTCTCCGGTGGAGATCCACGATGATCCTGCTACTCCGGGCAAGGTCGCCGGAATCAAGATGGAGCGTACCGAGCTCGACGGCACCGGCAATGCCCGGGGCACCGGCGAGTATGTGGACTACCCCGTCCAGGCCGTTTACCGCGCCGTGGGTTACTTCGGTTCCGAGCTGCCCGAAGTCGGCTACGACTCCCGCCGCGGGGTTATCCCCAACGAAGGCGGCCGGGTAGTGGACGATGCCGGCCAGCCGATTCCCGGGATCTACGCCACCGGATGGATCAAGCGCGGCCCGATCGGGCTCATCGGCCACACCAAGGGTGACGCCCTGGAAACCATCGGCTTCCTGCTGGAGGACCGCCGGACGCTGCCTGCAGCAGAAGAACCGGAGCCGGACGCCATCATCAGCCTCCTCGAAGAGCGCGGCGTCGAGTACACCACCTGGGCAGGCTGGAAGCAGCTCGACGCTCACGAGAAGTCCCTCGGCGCCAGCTATGTCCACGGGGATCCGGGCATCGGTGAGCTTGTTCGTGAACGCGTCAAGGTTGTGGACCGTGAGGAAATGACCCGGACGTCACGGCAGGTCAGCCAGTAGGTTTCCGGCCCATCTGATCCAACAGCAGCAGGTTCCGGCCCAACAGCCGCAGGACCCGAAGCCAGGCACCGCGCACGCGGTCCTGGCTTCGGCTGTTTAACGGCCCGCCCTGCTGCTCTGCGCCGGCCGGCTCTGTCCCGGCCGGCTCCGTCCCGCCCAGCCCCAGCCGGGCCGCAGCGCCCGGTCTCGGAACAGCATGGTTGTGCTCTGGAACTGGACGGCGCCACGTGTCACCATGGTCAGGCAGCCTCAGGCTGCCCGGAACCTGGCGGCAAACGAGCAGTGGTCAGCGGTGAACGTTCAATGACCAGTGATCAGGGTTCCGGCGCAAGCGGTCTCCTTATCAGCGCGGATAGGTTGGACGGTGCAGCAAAGTCGAAGTGCCGTCCGGGAACGGATACCCCGGACAGCGGAAATCCTCCAGCAGGATGCCTGGCGGGCGCACGAAAGCATGCGGGTGCAGGGTGAACTCCCCGACACCCTCCGCCCCGGCGTCAAGGAGTCCTGGCAGCGCTCCCTGCGGCACCACCCGAATCCTGACGATGCACGTCCCATCCTGGCTTTTGCCGGGGGAGACCTCCAGGCGTACCGTGCCTCCCACCCCTTGGCCTCGATCATGCCTGTGATCCAGCGGCTGCTGGTGGAGCCCGGCCGGGAAAGCGGGCTCCTCATCGCCGTCGGAGACCAGCTCGGGCGCCTGCTCTGGGTGGACGGGGATCCGCAGCTGCGCCGCCGGGCAGAGGACATGATGTTTATGCCCGGAGCTGATTGGTCGGAGAACTCCATCGGCACCAGCGCTCCCGGCACCGCCCTGGCAACCGGGCGGAGTGTGCAGATCGCCGGAGCCGAGCATTTCAGCCTGCAGGTGCATCCGTGGTCCTGTACCGCCGTCCCCGTGCACGATCCGGACTCCGGTGCGGTGCTGGGGGTCGTGGACATCACGGGGAAGGAAGAAGCTGTTGCCGTGCATACCCTGGCCCTGGTCCAGGCGGCGGTTACGGCGGCCCAAACCCAGCTGCGTGTTGAACGCCTGCAGGCCCAGGCGCCGGAACGGGTTCAGATGCCCAGCCGGCGGCCCAGCCTCTACCAGGACAGTCTCCAGATCCTGGGCACGGATTCGGCGGTGCTCTGCCTGGGCGGTTCCAGCCTGCAGCTGAGTCTGCGCCACTCGGAGCTGATGGCCCTGCTGGCGCTGCACCCCCGGGGCCTGACCGCAGAGGAACTGGCCGTCCTGGCCTACCCGGAGGAGTCATCGGTGGGCACGGTCCGCGCTGAGATGCTTCGGCTGCGCAAACTGCTGGCACGCGTTGCTCCCCACGGAGCGGACATGGTGCCGCGGTCCCGCCCGTACCGCCTTCCCCGGGAACTGGTGGTCGACGCCGGGCAGGTGCGGTCCTGCCTGGAACGCGGAGCTCACCGGCTGGCACTGAATATCTACCGCGGAGAAGTGCTTCCCCACTCCCAGGCTCCAGGGATCACGGAACTTCGGCGCGGCCTCAGTTCCGTTTTGCGGGAATCAGTGCTGGCCGAAGCAGGCATCGACACGCTCCTGCAGTACCTGCGGCTGGCGGAAGCGGCGGACGACGCCGAGGCCTGGCGCCTCGCCCTGCGGCTGCTGCCGGCCCGCTCGCCCCGGCGGGCAGGCATCATCGCCGGACTACAGCGGATCGAACGTGATCTGGCGTGAGGCGCAGCGGCTAGCCGGCATCGCGTGGACCGCCCTGCTCCGGTGCCTGGGAGTCGGCAGCTACTTCGCTCCGGGGAGTGCCGGCCGGCTTGATGCGCAGGCTGGTCAGCAGGCCGATCAGCAAGGCAGCGGCAGCAATCCAACCGGCGAGTGCGGCACCGTTGGTCATGGCCTCCCGGGCTGCATCGGCGATGAAGGCAGTCTGCGGGTTAGCCGCGAGCATCTGGATGTTGCCGCCGGAAGTGGCATTGACTGAATCAACAAGCCCGCCCAGCTGGGGCGCCTCTGCCACGGCCCCGGCAACCCGGTCCTCGGTCCCGGTCCTGAGCGTGGTGAAGAAGGCTGTCCCCAGAACTGCGATTCCCAGGGCCGAACCGGTTTGCCGTGCGGTGCTTTGAGTGGCCGAGCCCTGCCCGCTGCTGGCTATCGGCACTTCGGCCAGAATTACTGAGGTCAGCTGGGCGGTTGCCAGGCCAACGCCCATTCCGTACACCAGCAGAATCGGGGAGGTAAGCCAGGCGGTGCTGTCCGGGCGGATGAACAGGGCCAGTGAGGCGATGCTGAGAATTTCCAGGCCAAGCCCCATCCTCACCACAACTACCGGGCTGAACTTCCGGCCCAGTGCCGCCACGGCGCCGCTGGCCATAAAGGAGCCTGCAGCCAGCGGCAGCAGGGCCAATCCGGCTTCGAAGGCGCTGTACCCCAGGACATTCTGGAACCACAGCGGAAGGGAGAGGATCAGTCCGAACTCGCCGAAACTGACGATCAATGCGGTGACATTGCCGTTGGCGAAGGACCGGATCCGGAAGAGGGACAGATCGAGGAGCACACCCTTACCGGCGGCAGTCCGCGAACGCTCCAGCAGCACAAAGCAGATCAGGGCCACGGCTGCGAGCAGGAACGTGAAAGGGATAGGGGAGAGAGCGCCGAATTGGAAGGGCGCTTCCTCGGTGGCGGTCCACCAGCCGTAGGTGCGGCCTTCAATCAGGCCAAACACCAGCGCTCCGAAGCCCAGGATGGAGAGCGCTGCCCCGCCGATATCCAGGCGCTGCGCGGCCCCGGGGACGGGCTCGGAGGATTCCGCCACGAACAGCAGCAGGCCGGCGATGATCAGAGCCCCAACCGGGAGGTTAATGCCGAAGGCCCAGCGCCAGCTCGCGTTCTCGGTGAGCCATCCGCCCAGGAGCGGCCCAATGGCCGCCATGCCGCCAATGGTCGAGCCCCAGATGGCAAAGGCGATGCCCCGTTCCCGGCCGTGGAAGTTCGCGTTCAGCAATGCCAGAGTTGTGGGCAGGATCATGGACCCGCCCAGGCCCTGGACGGCGCGGCCGAAGATCAGCATGCCGCCGGATTGGGCGGCTGCGCACAGGAGGCTCGCCGCAACAAAAAGGACGACGCCGATGAGCATGATCCGCCGCCTGCCCACGCGGTCCGCAACCCGGCCCCAGGTAAGGAGAAGGGCGGCGAACAGCAGGGTGTAGATCTCCTGGACCCATTGGATCTGTGTGCTGGAAATTTCCAGATCAGCCACGATCGAGGGAACGGCGACGGACACGATGGTGGAGTCCATGATGATCATGGCGACGCCGAGGCTGACAGCTAGCAGGCCCCACCAGCGATAGCGCGTATAGCGGGTGGTGTGCCGGGTGCCGGCACCGGCACTGGAATCCTCGACCATTGGCCGTCCTTACTCGGCTCAGGAAGAGCCGTTCCGCGAAAACTTGCCCACGGCAACAATAATGCCGCCGGGGGCAGCCTGGCCACTGCGCCTGCCGCGGCGGCGTTCCGGGTGCTACGTGGATGCAACCTGCTGCGGCGTACTGTTCTGGCCACCGACGGAAATGACACCGGCGTCATCGAAGAGAAGGAGCTACATCATCATGACCGTTTACGCGCAGCCTGGGCAGAGCGACGCACTCGTTTCATTCAAGCCCCGCTACGAAAACTGGATCGGCGGAGAGTGGGTTGCCCCGGTCAAGGGAGGCTACTTCGAAAACGTTTCTCCGGTTACGGGCAAAGTTTTCTGCGAGGTGGCCCGGGGAACCTCGGAGGACATTGACCTTGCCCTGGACGCGGCCCACAAGGCGGCGCCGTCGTGGGGTAAGACCTCCGTCGCTGAGCGGGCGCTGATCCTGCACCGCATCGCCGACCGCATCGAAGAGAACCTGGAGATGCTCGCCGTCGCGGAAACCTGGGATAACGGCAAGCCCGTCCGGGAAACCCTCGCCGCGGACCTGCCGCTCGCCGTCGACCATTTCCGTTACTTCGCCGGAGCGATCCGGGCGCAGGAAGGGACGCTTTCGCAGCTCGACGACAACACCACCGCGTATCACTATCACGAGCCGCTCGGCGTCGTCGGCCAGATCATCCCCTGGAACTTCCCCATCCTGATGGCCACCTGGAAGCTGGCTCCGGCGCTCGCCGCCGGCAACGCCGTCGTGCTGAAACCCGCCGAGCAGACACCCGCATCGATCCTGGTGCTGATGGAGCTGATCAGTGACCTGCTCCCGGCCGGCGTCCTGAATGTGGTGAACGGATTCGGGGTGGAAGCGGGCAAGCCGCTGGCCTCCTCCAAGCGCATCCGCAAGATCGCCTTCACCGGGGAAACCACCACCGGCCGGCTGATCATGCAGTACGCCAGCCAGAACCTTATCCCGGTGACCCTGGAACTGGGCGGCAAATCCCCGAACATCTTCTTTGCCGATGTTGCTGCCCAGGACGATGCCTTCTACGACAAGGCACTGGAGGGATTCAATATGTTCGCCCTGAACCAGGGCGAGGTCTGCACCTGCCCGTCGCGGGCGCTGGTGCAGGATTCGATGTACGACAGCTTTATGTCCGACGCGCTGGCCCGCACTGCACAGATCATCCAGGGCAATCCGCTGGATACCAACACCATGGTCGGGGCGCAGGCCTCGAATGACCAGCTGGAGAAAATCCTCTCCTATATGGACATCGCCGGGCAGGAAGGCGCCAAGGTCCTCGCCGGCGGCGCCCGCAACGTCCTCGGCGGCGACCTGGCAGACGGGTTCTACGTCCAGCCGACGGTGTTCGAAGGCACCAACAACATGCGGATCTTCCAGGAGGAGATTTTTGGTCCCGTCGTATCGGTGACGCGTTTCTCCGACTACGGCGAGGCGCTTTCAATCGCCAATGACACCCTTTACGGGCTGGGCGCCGGTGTCTGGTCCCGCGACGGCAACACCGCCTACCGGGCCGGGCGGGATATCCAGGCCGGACGCGTCTGGGTGAATAACTACCATGCCTACCCGGCGCATTCAGCGTTCGGCGGCTACAAGTCCTCCGGGATCGGGCGCGAGAACCACGCCATGATGCTGGACCACTACCAGCAGACCAAGAACCTGCTGGTCAGCTACGCCGAATCGAAGCAGGGCTTCTTCTAAGACCTGCACAGCGTTCGCCCCTCTACCCACGAAGAAGGAGAAACCCGATGGCATCCATGCAGGCCGCAATCGTCAAAAACCTCGGTGAAGCGCTCGCCGTGGAGGAGACCGAGATTCCCAGCCCCGGACCGGGCCAGGCACTGGTCAA
>NZ_DALZXY010000078.1:3272-7622 GCF_031988865.1 Arthrobacter sp. | reverse complement strand
ATCACATCAGGTGTTTGTCATACCGACCTGCACGCGGCCAAAGGGGACTGGCCGGTGAAACCGACCCCGCCGTTCATCCCCGGCCACGAGGGGGTGGGCGAGGTGGTTTCCGTGGGGGAGGGGGTCACCGACATCAAGGTGGGCGACATGGTTGGCAACGCCTGGCTATGGTCCGCCTGCGGGGTCTGCGAATACTGCCGCACCGGGTGGGAAACACTGTGCGAGCAGCAGCAGAACGGCGGGTACTCGGTGAACGGGTCGTTCGGCCAGTACATGCTGGTTGATGCCCGGTTCGCCGCCCGCATCCCCGAAGGCGCCGATCCAGTGGAAATCGCACCGGTACTCTGCGCCGGGGTGACTGTGTACAAGGGCCTGAAGGAAACCGAGGCACGGCCGGGGCAATGGGTGGCCATCTCCGGAATCGGCGGCCTGGGACACGTTGCCGTGCAGTACGCCAAAGCGATGGGGCTCCGCGTGGCAGCAGTCGATATCTCCGAGGACAAGCTGGCGCTGGCCCGCGAATTCGGTGCCGAGGTAACCGTCAACGCGCTCGAGGAAGACCCCGCCGAGGTCCTCCAGGAGAAGATCGGCGGAGCGCATGGAGTCCTGGTCACGGCGGTCAACCGCTCGGCCTTCGGGCAGGCAATCGGCATGGCCAGGCGGGGCGGGACCATCGTGTTCAACGGCCTCCCGCCCGGGGAGTTTCCCGCGCCGATCTTCGACATCGTCCTCAAGCGGCTGACGATCCGGGGCTCGATCGTGGGAACGCGGCAGGACATGGTCGAAGCAATCGACTTCTACGACCGCGGGCTCATCCACCCGAAGGTGAGCACCCGTCCATTGAGTGAAATCAACGACGTGATGGAGGAACTCGAAGCCGGCCGGGTGGACGGACGGGTGGTGCTTCAGTACTGATGGACGCACACCAGGAACCAACCTCGGTCCTGGACGCGGCGCCGGCCCTGCCCGGGGAGAGCACCTCCCGGGTGGGGCTCACGGCCGAAGCCAGGGACCTGCTCCGCACGCTCCGAGAGCAGCACGGTCCGCTGATGTTCCATCAGTCCGGTGGCTGCTGCGACGGATCATCGCCCATGTGTTATCCGGACGGGGAGTTCCTGACCTCGGAGGCGGATGTGCTGCTGGGAACGTTTCACCTCGACGACGGCGACATTGGGTTCTGGATGTCCGTCGAACAGTTCGAGTACTGGAAGCACACCCACCTGACTGTCGACGTCGTTCCCGGCCGGGGGAGCGGATTCTCCCTTGAGGCACCGGTTGGAAAGCGGTTCCTGATCCGCTCCCGCCTGCTGGTTGTGCCCGGGTAGCGATCAAGTAGTAAGGTTGCTGCTTAATTACCCTGTGGTTGGAAAACCGCAGGGCGGAACGGTACATCATGATGCCTCCGACGGGGCGGGAATGAGGAACACCATGGTTAAGAAGATGACATTTCTGGCAGGAATCGGTGTTGGCTACCTCATCGGGTCCAAGGCCGGCCGGGAGAAAATCCGGTCCCTGTGGAACGATCCCAAGGTGCAGGACACCGTGAACCAGGGATCCGAGTGGGCCAAGCAGAAGGCTCCCGGGATCCAGGAGAAGGTCACTGAAGCCGCTAAGGACGCCGCAGCCTCAGCCAAGGACGCTGCGTCGCAGGCAAAGGACAGCCTGTCTGCCGGCGGCGGAAAGAGCGGAAGTACCTCCGCGGTGGCCGGCACCGCGAATCCGGCCGACCACTCGCATACTTCGGGCGGTGGGACCACCATGGATCCGGCCCGCCCCCAGCCTGAAGGCCGCCCGTAGCCCAAACCCGCGGACCTGATGTTCCCCGGAGCACAGGGCCCGCCGATGCCCGCCGGATTCTCCGGCGGGCATCGGTCTGCCCGAATGGTTTTCCGCCAATATGTCGCACATGTTGCGCCTTGCTGCCCGTGCTCGGGCGGCGGAGCGGTTACCATCGGGATGCTGGATCGACCCACCGATCAACCTTGGAGAGTGAGCCTTAACATGGCTACGGATTATGATGCGCCGCGCAAGACGGAAGAGGACACCGGAACAGCTTCCATCGAGGAGCTCCAGGCACGGCGCACTGACAAGCAGTCAGCGGTTGTTGATGTTGATGAGTCTGAAGCTGCGGAGGCCTTCGAGCTGCCCGGCGCCGACCTCTCCGGAGAAGAACTCCTGGTCCGGGTAGTGCCCGCCCAGGAAGATGAGTTCACCTGCGGATCCTGCTTCCTGGTGCGCCACCGTTCCCAGTTCGCCGTTGAAAAGAACGGCACCAAGTACTGCTCGGACTGCGAAGGCTGAGCCGGCTGCGCCCTGCCAGGCAGCTGCCGGCAAGCTACCGCCGCCCCGGACTATCCGGGTGCGGCGGTTGTGGTTAAGTCACCGGTGTGATTTCGTCGCTTTCATGGCAAATGCTGTCCTTCTCGCTGCAGGCGCCGGCGTTCGGCTGGGCCTCGGGCCCAAGGCACTGCTGCCGTTCAACGGACGCCCACTGATCGAACATCTCGCCGCCGCACTGACTGACGGCGGCTGCTCACGCGTGATCGTTGTCCTGGGTGCGGAATCCAGGCGGGTAAGGGCGGCCGCTGACCTCTCCGGAGCCCTCACCATCACCAACCCCGATTGGGAGACCGGCATGGGGTCGTCCTTCCGCGCCGGGGTCGCCGAAGCGCTGCGGCTGGCGCCGGAGGAGTCCGTCCTGGTGGCGCTGGCAGACCAGCCCGGCCTCACTGCGGGCACCGTTGCCCGGCTGCTCACCCACGCGGCGCCGGACCAGGTCTCCTGCGCCGGCTACTGCCTTCCCGGAGGCGGACTCCGGCGGGGACATCCCGTGCTCTTTGCCCCGCAGCTGGCCCGCGCGGCGGCCGCCGTCGCCCTGGGGGACTCCGGGGCCCGGGCCTTTCTCGCCGCCCACCCCGGCCTCGTGGACCTGGTGGACTGCGGCAGCGAGGTGAGCGGCCGGGACGTTGATACCCCGGCGGACCTGGCGCTTCTGGACCCGGGCAGCGGAACCGGACCGGCGACGTGAGTGTGCAGGTCACGGGTGGGCCGGCTCTTCGGGTAGAGTGGGGCGTTCGTAGGGGAGTATCCTTCCACGCTGTATCTCGTCAACACGTAGGGCACCGACGCCCGGCCGGGGACAGCGGGCGGCCGCAGGCCGCCGGAGAGACTTGCGGTTCCTTGGCGTACCCTACGAAAGCAGACTCTCCATGACTGTTTCCCCCCTGGTCTGGGGCGTGACGATTGTCGTCATCCTCGGCCTGCTGGCCTTTGATTATTTCTTCCACATCCGCAAGGCGCACATTCCCACGCTCAAAGAGGCGGCCATCTGGTCCGCCATCTACGTGGGCCTGGCCATCGTCTTTGGCATCCTGGTCCTGGTGTTCGGCGGACCCGTCGCCGGCACCGAGTATTTCGCTGGCTACATCACGGAAAAAGCCCTGTCGGTGGACAACCTCTTTGTCTTCCTGATCATCATGGCGAGCTTCCGGGTACCGCGTGAGGATCAGCAGAAGGTCCTGCTCTTCGGCATCGTCTTCGCGCTGATCGCCAGGACCGGCTTCATTTTCCTCGGCGCAGCCCTGATCAACTCCTTCTCCTGGATTTTCTACATCTTCGGCCTGATCCTGCTCATTACCGCGGGCAACCTGCTCAAGCCGGAAGGCGAGAAGGACGAGGCAAACAACTTCATCATCAGGATCGCCAAGCGCGTGCTGCCCACCACGGATCACTACGACGGCGACAAGCTGTTCACCGTGGAAAACGGCAAGAAGGTCCTCACCCCGATGCTCCTGGTGATGATCGCCATCGGCGGCACCGACATCCTTTTCGCGCTGGACTCGATCCCGGCGATCTTCGGACTGACCCAGAGCACCTTCATTGTCTTCACCGCCACCGCGTTCTCCCTGATGGGCCTGCGCCAGCTCTACTTCCTGATCGACGGGCTGCTGGACCGCCTGATCTACCTCTCCTACGGCCTGGCCGCCATTCTCGCCTTCATCGGCGTGAAACTGGTGCTGCACGCCCTGCATGAGAACACCCTGCCGTTCATCAACAACGGCGAACATGTGGAGGTCATCGAGATCACCACCGGCCTGTCCCTGAGCGTCATCATCGGCATCCTGGTGGTCACCATCATCGCGTCTCTGGTAAGCCCGGCCGGCAAGGCCCAGACCGCCGTCAACAATGCCCGCCGCCACGCCAACGCCTACCTGGACCTCTCCTACACCTCGGACGAGGCAGAACGCGAGCGGATCTATACGGCCCTCTGTGAGGAGGAGCGCCAGATCCAGCAGATGGACAAGAAGTACCGGGACAAGGTCAAGGACATCGAGGACATCCGCGCCGAGG
>NZ_DALZXY010000078.1:0-3216 GCF_031988865.1 Arthrobacter sp. | reverse complement strand
CCCGCTGCGTTTCCGGGGGCCGCGAGCCGGGCTGCCGGGTCTGCCGGAGAAACGTCCCGCGGGCGCAGTGGCCGTGGTTTTCCGCGTAGGATCACAAGCGTGTCCGCCCGTGTGCTTCCCACTGTCAGCGTTGTTATTCCCTGCCTGAACGACGCCGCGGCACTGGAAGCCTGCCTCGCCTCACTGGCGGCGCAGTCCCTTCTGCCGGCCGAAATCGTCGTGGTGGACAACAACAGCACCGACAACAGTGTTGAAGTGGCCGCCCGGCACGGTGCCCGCGTCATCAGGGAAGTATCCCCGGGCATCCCCGCGGCGGCGGCCGCCGGGTACGACGCCGCGGGCGCGGAAATCATTGCGCGGTGCGACGCCGACTGCGTGCTCCCTCCCGACTGGGTGCAGCGCATTGCCCAGCGGTTCGCGGAAGATCCGGAGCTCGCTGTGCTCAGCGGGCCGGGCAGGTTCTACGGATTTCCGGCCGGGGTGGGGCCGGTCATCACCTGGCTGTACCTCGGCTCCTACTATCAGGCGATGCGCCTGGCGCTGGCGCACCGTCCGCTCTTCGGATCGAACCTGGCACTGCGGACCAGTGTGTGGGAATCCGTCCGGAGCAGGGTCCACCGGGACGATGCGGAGCAGCACGACGACGTCTGCCTCAGTGCCCATGTGGGCCTGGACTACCGCTGCGGGTGGGACCGTTCCCTCGTGGTCGGCATGGCTCCGCGGGCGGTGCTCGGTGGAGCGAACCTGCGCCGCCGGTTCCGCCGGGCGTTCCACACGCTGGCCGTACACTGGCGCGCAGAAGCGCCGTGGGAGCGCTGGATCAGGCGTTTTCGGGGTACAGCAGGGGCAGCTGCAGAACCAGCCACGGACTGAACGCCCACGGAGCCAGCCGCACCGACTCGACCAGTTTGGCCGGATCGGTCCACGCCCAGTCCATGACCTCATCCGCTGCCGGTACCGGATCCGTCTCCGCGACGGCGGTGAACACGGGGCAGATCTCGTTCTCGACGACGCCTGAAGCGTCCACTGCCCGGTAGCGGAAATCCGGCACAGCGACGGCGATGTCCCGCAGCCGCAGGCCCAGCTCACGTTCGGCCCGGCGCACCACGGCGTCCTCGTTGGCTTCCCCAGGACCGGGATGGCCGCAGAAGGAGTTGGTCCAGACTCCGGGCCAGGTCAGCTTGCCCAGCGCCCGCCGCGTAACGAGGATTCGGCCGTCCGGCGAGTAGACATGCGTGGAGAAGGCCAGATGGAGCGGGGTGTTCTCGGTATGGACCAGGAACTTGTCCTCGGTACCTATGCACCGCCCCTCATTATCGACCAGAATGACCTCTTCCCGGCGTTGCGGCATTTCTTCCCCTAACGATCAGAGTGTTTACTTTATGCATGGAGACAGAACACTTGCCTGACGAGATAACTGGCCAACAGCAGGTGGAACGTGTCCTGGACGGGTTTTTTGCCGCGGCCAAGGAGCGCGCGGAGCGTATCAGTCCCAGCTACCTTAGCCTTTGGGAGACGCTCGAAGAATCCGCTGCCGGCGGCAAGCGGCTCCGTCCACGCATCGTAATGACTGCCTACACGCACCTCGGCGGGCAGGACCTGGGTGCGGCAGCACGCGTCGGCGCAGCATTCGAGCTGCTGCACACGGCCCTGATCGTCCACGACGACGTGATCGACCTGGACTTCGTCCGCCGCGGCCAGGACAACGTGCCGGGGGTGTACCGGCGGCGGGCCGAAATGGTGGGTGAAGCACCGGAGGCAGCGCGGCACCGCGGACTGTCCGTGGGAATCATCGCCGGGGACCTGGCGCTCAGCGGAGCGTTCCGCATCCTGGATTCGGTGGACACCGACCCATTCACCCGCGAGGCGCTGGCCGGCATCCTCCACGACGCGGTCTTCGCGTCCGCCGGCGGTGAGCTGATCGACGTCGACTTCTCCTTCCAGCCGGGCGCTCCTCCCGTCAGCGAGATCCTGGAGATGGAGCGGCTCAAGACCGCCGTGTACTCCTTCGAAGCGCCGCTGCGGGCCGGGGCCGTGCTGGCCGGAGCGGGGACCGACGCCGTCGCCGCCCTGGGCCGCTTCGGAAGGGACACCGGAATCGCCTACCAGGTGGTCGATGACCTGCTGGGGGTCTTCGGCAACGAAAGCGCCACCGGCAAGTCCAGCCTCGGCGACCTCCGGGAGGGCAAGCGCACCGTGCTGATCGCGTACGCAGCCCAAACGCCCTGCTGGGCAGAGCTCTCCGAGATCATCGGCCGCCCGGATATGCAGCCCGCGGACGCGGACCGCGCCCGGGACCTCCTGGTGGCCTGCGGGGCCCGCGATTATGCGCAGAACCTCGCAGCGGACTACGCGGCCAGCGCGCGCCGCCATCTGGACTGCGCGGAACTGCCGGCCGGACTCGCAGCGATGCTCGACGCCGTCGTCTCCTCCTCCGTGAACCGGGGACGGTGACCATGGTGCAGGAGTCTGGGCTGCAGCTGTATAATCGGGCGGCCGCTGAAACGGCCGCGGTAATGATCAGGACATATTCGACCTCGTTTGGGCTCGCCTCGCGGCTGCTCGCCCCGCGCACCCGGCGGCAGATCGAAACGATCTACGCGCTGGTCCGCCTCGCTGACGAGATTGTGGACGGCGTCGCCGCGGCCGCGGACATCCCTCCCGCTGCGATCGCCCGGCTGCTCGATGACCTGGAAGCCGAAGTCATTGAAGCGCTGCGGACGGGCTACAGCGTGAATCTGGTGGTTCATGCCTTTGCCCTGACCGCACGCCGGACTGGAATCGGTCCGGACCTGACAGCGCCGTTCTTCCGCTCGATGCGGGCTGACCTTTCGCGGGCCGAGCACACCGGGGAGTCCTTCGACGACTACGTGTACGGGTCAGCCGAAGTGGTGGGCCTGATGTGCCTGCAATGTTTCCTGGACGGCGTGGAGGTGCCGGCCGACCAGGAGAAGCGCCTCCGTGAAGGGGCCCGGCGGCTGGGTGCGGCATTCCAGAAAGTGAACTTCCTGCGCGACCTGGCGGAGGACTTTGAAGCCCTGGGCCGCAGCTATTTCCCCGGGATTACCGTGGCTGCGTTCACCGAGGCCGATAAGCACCGGCTCCTGGATGACATCGAGGCGGACCTTTTGGTCTCCGGGAGGGCGATTGCTGAACTTCCCCGGGAATGCCGGGCCGCCGTCGCGCTGGCACAGGAACTCTTCGCCGAACTGGCCC
>NZ_DALZXY010000077.1:0-17539 GCF_031988865.1 Arthrobacter sp. | reverse complement strand
CGCCCCTGCGGGTACTGCTCCTGGTAGCCGCGCTGTGGAATCTGGGCGGCAACATCGTTGTTTCCCTCCTCGTCCTTTTTGTTGTGCGGACGCTGGGCCAGAACGGGACCTGGCTCGGCTTCCTGATGGCAGCAACCGCGCTCGGGGGGACCCTGGGCGGTTTAAGCGTCAAATGGCTGACCGACCGCTACGGTTCGGGCGTGGTGTGGCGCTATTCCATGTTTCCTGCGGCGGCAGGCTACGCAGCGCTGCTGCTGATGACGCCCGGCTGGGGGATGCTGCCGGGATTCTTCGGGCTCTTCCTGACCGGTCTCGCCATTTCCATGAACATTGTCGTCTCAACGAGCTTCCGTCAGCGTGTCTGCCCGCCGGAGATGATGGGGCGGCTTGGGTCCGCAACCCGGATGGTCAGCTGGGGCATGCTGGCCATCGCCTCGTTGGTGGCAGGTGTCCTGGCAAGCACCGTGGGGGTACGCGGCGGCATCCTCACCGGAATAGCCATAGCAGTCGTGGCTCCGGTGGTCGCCTCCTGCGGCCCCTTGAAGGGCGTGCTCCACCTTGAGGACCTGGAACCCGGTCCGAATCCGGGCGATGGCGATGGATCCAGTGCAGCGGTGCAGCCGACTGACACCAAGGCTTCCAGCGCCCCAGCCCACCCCGCAGCCGACGCCTCCGATTCAAGCCGCCGGGGCAAAGCACCCACAGCCAGCACGTCAACGCTCCTCGAGAAATAACCGGCGGCTCGCCGTATCCGCGCACCCCGTTGGATGTGCGTCTCCCTGCACGCTGGCCCGCGGTTCTGTGTGGGCGCCCAGTTGCAGGCTGTCTGTGATGAACATCTCCCGCCTCGTTCAGGATGCCCCGCTGTGGCCTAATACACTTAGTAATTGTCTGCCGCCGCTTACCGCGGCGGACAACGTAGACCCCGCCCCTGTGGGGGCTTGCCGACGGCGCCCGCGCCATCGGCCTTACCAACCGGTCACAAAGCTGTGCCGGCTGAGATAAAGGATGTGAAGATCTGTGAGCCAGAAGTCCGAAACCTGCCTGGATGCGTGGATGGACAGGGAGGCGATGGCAGAAGCCATGATCCCTCTCATTGGCCGGCTCTACCGGGAGAACAGCGTTGTTACCTCGGTTCACGGCCGCCCGCTGGTCAACCGCTCCGTCATCGACATTCTGAAGGCGCACCGCTTCGCCCGGCAGATCGACGATGCTGAGCTCCCCATTGCCGAGACCCTGCCGATCCTGCAGGCGCTGACCGAGCTTGAGCTCGGCGCAGCCTCGGTGGATCTGGCCCGGATGAACGCCAAATACCAGCGCGAAGGAAACGGCAGCTCGCTGCTGGACTTCCTCCGCGTGGAGCTGGCCGGCGTTGCCGGCAAGCGCGGCGCCGACGAGCGCACGAGCACCGACGTCGTCCTCTATGGCTTCGGACGCATCGGCCGCCTGCTGGCGCGTATCCTGATCGACCACGAGGGTGGGGGACAGGGGCTGCGGCTGCGCGCCATCGTGGTCCGGAAGGGTGCCGAGAATGACCTGGTCAAGCGGGCCAGCCTGCTCCGCCGTGACTCCGTGCACGGTGCCTTCCCCGGCACCATCACCGTTGACGAGGAAAACAACACCATTCTCGCCAACGGCACACTGATCCAGGTCATCTACTCGAACGATCCCGCCACAGTGGACTACACCGCCTACGGGATCAACAACGCGGTTGTTGTCGATAACACCGGCCGCTGGCGTGATGAGGAGGGCCTGGCCCAGCACCTGGCAGCCAAGGGTGCTGCACGTGTCCTGCTGACGGCGCCCGGCAAGGGGGACCTGAAGAACATCGTGCACGGCATCAACCACCAGGGCATCACCGACGAGGACAAGATCCTCTCCGCGGCGTCCTGCACCACCAATGCCATCACTCCGGTGCTCAAGGTCCTCAACGACAAGTTCGGCATCGTGAACGGGCACGTGGAAACGGTGCACTCCTTCACTAACGACCAGAACCTGATCGATAACTTCCACAAGGGTGACCGGCGCGGCCGCTCCGCAGCCCTGAACATGGTCATCACGGAAACCGGCGCCGCCAAGGCTGTGGCCAAGGCCCTGCCCGAACTGGCGGGCAAGCTCAGCGGCAACGCCATCCGCGTGCCCACCCCCAACGTCTCCATGGCGATCCTGAACGTGAACCTGGAAACCGAATCCACCAAGGAAGAGCTGAACACCTTCCTGCGTGAAACCTCGCTGAATTCCGACCTGCACAAGCAGATCGACTACATCGATTCGCCGGAGGTTGTTTCCAGCGACTTCGTTGGCTCCAAGCGCGCCGGCATCGTCGACGGCCTCGCCACGATCTCCAACGGCAAAAACGCGATCCTTTACGTCTGGTATGACAACGAGTACGGCTACAGCTGCCAGGTCATCCGGGTGCTGGAAGAAATGGCACATGTGAATCCGCCCGCGTTCCCGCGCGCCGAGGAACTGGTCGCTTCGGCCTAGCCCAGGTCCTGCGCATAGAAAAGCAGTGCCCGCCCGGGAAATTCCGGGCGGGCACTGCTTTTTAGGGTTAAGGGACGGTCAGTGACCGAAGGGGTCCGGGTCAACCCCGGGCATCCAGCTCAGGCCCGGCACACCCCAGCCATTGGCTTTGAGGACCTTGCGGGCCTTGCGTCCCCACCGCTCGTTGAGCCGGTCCACATAGAGCTTGCCGTCCAGATGGTCGTATTCGTGCTGCAGGACCCGGGCAAACCAGCCGGTGGCTTCAAACTGCAGTGGCGCCCCGTTCTCGTCCACACCGGATATCCGAACCCAGTCCGCGCGCGTCAGGGGGAAATTCTCGCCCGGGACGGAGAGGCACCCCTCGGAGTCGTCATCCGGGTCCGGAGCGGAGCCCGGGACCTTGGAAGTGACGAGCACCGGATTAATCACGACACCGAGGTCCGGGGCGTCGTCGTCGTTCGGGTAGTGGAAGGTGAACAGGCGCAGTCCCACACCCACCTGGGGAGCTGCCAGACCAACTCCGTTGGAGACCTCCATGGTCTCGTACATGTCGGCGACCAGGGTGCGGAGTTCTTCGTTGAAGTCCTGGACTTCGGCGGCCCGGCGGTGCAGCACCGGTTCCCCGTGGATAACGATCGGGCGGACGGTCATTGGTTCGTGGGCTCTTTCTTCTTGCGGACGGGCTGTTGGATCAGGCGGTGACGCTGCGGCCGATGACTTCACGCATGATTTCCGACGTGCCGCCGAAAATAGTCAGCAGGCGGGCAGCGAGGAAGGCCTGGGCGACAGGGTATTCCATGATGTAACCGTAGCCGCCGTGCAGCTGCAGGCAGCGGTCGGTGATGGACTTGGCCCGTTCACTGGCCCACAGTTTGGCCTTGGCAGCCGAGACGGCGTCCAAGGTTCCGTCGTTGAATGCCCGCACCGCGGAATCCACGTACGCCTCGGTCACCTCGACCTCGGTGAGGATATCGGCCAGGACAAACCGGCTGTTCTGGAAGTCGGCGATCCGCTCCCCAAAAGCGCTGCGTTCCCCGACGTACTTCAGCGTTGCTTCGTATACTGTGCGGGCCACGGCAGAGGAAGCGACGGCGATGGCCAGGCGGCCCTGCGGCAGCTGCCCGGCGGCGTATTCCAGCCCCTTGCCCTCCTCGCCGACCAGGTTGCCGGCCGGAACGCGGACGTCGTCGAAGTACAGTTCGGCAGTGTCCGAGGCCTTCACGCCCATCTTGTCCAGCTGGCGGCCAGTAGTGTAGCCCGTGGTTTTCTCGACCATGAACATGCTGAAGGACCGGCGTCCGCCGCGGCCGGTGCTGCCGTCAGTGCGGGCCAGCACCAATGCGGCGTCGCCGCTGATGCCGTTGCCGATGAACGTTTTCTGGCCGTTGAGCAGCCAATCGCCGTCGTTGGTCCTTTCCGCCTTGGTGCGGATGCCGCGCAGGTCGCTGCCTGCGCCCGGCTCGGTCCAGGCTACGGAGGTTACCTTGTCTCCACTGACCATCTGCGGCAACCAGCGTTCCTTGAGGTCCTCGGATCCGTAGGCCAGCAGATGCGGCAGGACGAGGTCGTCATGGAGATGGAAAGCCAGTGCCACCGCGAGGTGGTTCGCACGGGCGAACTCCTCGTCCAGGACCACGCGGTACCGGTAATCGGGCATTCCAGCGCCGCCGAACTCTTCCGGCACGGCAAGGCCCAGCAGGCCCTGCTCGCCGGCTGCCTTCCACATCCGCCGGGGCATCATGTGGTCGGCATCCCAGACGGCATAGTCCGGAGCGATCTCACGGACGTTGAACTCGCGGGCCAGGTCGCGGAAAAGCCCGTGGTCCTCATCGAAAAGCCTGCGTTCCAAGACGGCGCCTCCTCTTGTAGCACCCGGCCCGGGATTAGTGTCGGCCGGTACCGGGGGACTGCCCAGGCAGGGGGCAGAAGTAGAAATACGTAGAAAGGCCGCCCCGGAATATTCCGAGGCGGCCTTTCGAAGCTGGATGCCAGCCTCATCTGGGTGAGTAACGGGGGTTGAACCCGCGACCTCCTGGACCACAACCAGGCGCTCTGCCAACTGAGCTATACCCACCATGTGCACTCAGATATTCATTTGCAAAGTCCAGGCGAGTGGATTGTGCAAACTCATTTATCTGAGGCAGCGGATACAAGCTTACACGGTTTTTTGAGTGCTTCTGACACAAGGTGCCTCCGCAGCCCAAAATGTGATGGAGCTAACCTTCCTGCTGCTCCTGGGCAAGTTCCTTGGCGATCTTTTTCGCGGTAGCCGAATCCGGTCCGGGTGCGGGCACGAAGACGGCTGCACGGTAATAGCGCAGTTCGTTAATGGAGTCTTTGATGTCGCCGAGTGCACGGTGTCCGCCGTTTTTAGCCGGCGCCTGGAAGTAAGCGCGCGGGTACCAGCGCCGCGCCAATTCCTTGATCGTTGAGACATCGATGATCCGGTAGTGCAGGTAATCGATGACCTCAGGCATGTCACGGGCCAGGAACATCCGGTCAGTTCCCACCGAGTTGCCGGCCAGCTGCGCCTTCTTCGGCTCCGGCACCCACTTGGTGATGTATTCGATGACTTCGGCTTCAGCTTCGGCGAGGGTCATCCCCTGGGGCAGCTCATCCAGAAGCTTGGACGTGGTGTGCATCTGGCGGACAAAGTCACCCATCTGCTCCAGCGCAGCCGCTTCGGGCTTGATGACGACGTCGACTCCGTCACCGAGGACATTCAGTTCGGAGTCTGTCACCAGGACGGCGACCTCAATGAGGGCATCCGTGCTGATGTCCAGGCCGGTCATCTCGCAGTCGATCCAGACAATGCGTTCATTAGTTATTGGCACGAGATAAATGTACCCCGAGCAACCGCACTGGGCCCGGCGGGCTAATAGCTGGAGTGGCTTCGCTGGCGGCGGTCCTGGCCCTCAGGGTCCGCGGTCTGGACCTCCGTACGGCGGGTGGGAACGTACGGCTGCAGCGGCAGCGAGCCGGTTTCCGGCGGACCGAAGGTCCGCGTCCAGCGGCTGGGTCCGTCCACGGCGGAAGCCGCCGGGCGCGGGCGGGGGAGGAACTCCTGTAAGGCTGCCGGGGCGATAGGAATCGCCGGTACGGCAGCTGGAACCGAGTCCCCACCCTGTACGGCGGAGTCCACGGCTGGCACAGCAGGCTTAGCGGTTTTCCTGGATGTTTCGGCAGCCCGGGCCGCCCCAGCTGCCGGAAGTGGCGTGACCGCAGCTATGGCTGCCTTAGCGGGTGCCGCCGTCGTGCCGCTTTCCACAGAGAGGTACCAGGCCACTAGGAAGGCAGACAGGAGCAGTGCCGCAGATCCGGCCGCCAGGCCGGCCGGCACCTCGGCCCAGAGCAGGCAGACGGCGCTGGTTCCGGTGAGGAACAGTCCCCAGCCCAGCAGCTCTGGATTGCGGCGGCGTCGCGGACGGCCGCCCTGCACCTTCGGGGCGCGGTGGCCCCGCCGTTCCCCTACAGGTTCTGCCCGGTGGCGCCCCACAGCCTTTACCGCCTTGTCTCGTCCGACTCAACTTCCCCAGTGTATGTGAGCCGCGCCCCACTGCCCGCGAAGCGCGCCGCCGGTTCCCGGGGGCGTCCATGACTCGGTGCTAATATTTGGCCTACTGACGAAGCCGCCGTGGCAGGGCCCGCCGACGGACCCTGATGCTTGCGCGGATCCGCGGCGATGCCTGCTCTTCAACGACGCACCTGTTCGTTGGGGACAGCTGCACGAACCAGAGATTGGAACGACCCACGATGACCGCCCAGGTCCCTGCGACCGAGCCTTCGTCTCCCGAACCGGAGAACGCGAAAGCTGACCACCCCAACGTCGCGATCCTCCAAGGCTTCATCGGCTCGATGCTGATGCTTGCCGGTTCCCTCGGCGTCGGATGGCTGTCCCTGTCCTCCTACGAACTGCGCCGCGTCAGCTTCATGATGTGGCTGCGCTTCGAACCCGTTGGTGCTGTCCTCTCCGTGTTCCTGCTGGCCGTCGGCGGTATGCTCCTGGTCCGGTCCTGGCTGAGGTTCGGCCAGCGGATCGGCAGCTGGGGGCCGGAATCCAGGCCGTACGTTCTCAAGGCGATCGTGGCGTGGGGCGCCCCAATGGCCGTAGCCCTGCCGCTTTTCAGCCGCGACGTTTTCGCCTACATCGCCCAGGGCCTCGTGATGGTCAGCGGACTCAATCCCTACAAAGACGGTTATTCGCAGATTTCGAACTATCTGCAGATCGGCGCGGATGATCTGTGGGCGCAGAGTCCCACCCCGTACGGACCGATCTTCCTCTGGCTGGAAGAGATCGTCGTCCGGATCACCGGTGGACAGACCGAGTTCTCGATCCTCCTGTTCCGGTTGATCGCGCTGATCGGCGTGGCGATGTGCGTCTACTACGTGCCCAAGCTGGCCGAACTGCACGGCATCAATCCCAACCGGGCACTGTGGCTGACCGCAGCCAATCCGCTCTTCCTGACCAACTTTATTGCCAGCATCCATAACGACGCGCTGATGATCGGCCTGGCCCTGGCCGGCCTGTACTACGCGGCGACCAAGCGGGCCATCCGCGGCATCCTGCTGGTTACTCTCTCCATTGGCATTAAGCCGATCACCCTCATCTTCCTGCCGTTTATCGGTCTGATGTGGGCCGGTAAAGGGGCTTCCTGGCCACGCAAATTCCTGTACTGGTTCCTCACAGCAGGACTCTCACTGGGCCTGCTTGGGATCCTCGGTGTGGTCAACGGCCTCGGCTTCGGCTGGGTGGGTGCCCTGAGTACTCCGGGAAGTGTCTGGATCTGGTACGCGCCGATCGGTTTCCTGGGACTTGTGGTGGCCACGCTCGGCAATGCCCTTGGCCTGCCGGGCTGGGCCTTCGCCGACGTCGTGCACACGCTTGGGCGCCTGGCGTCCCTCGCCGTCGTCGCCTGGCTCATGTTCGTGGGGGACTACAGCCGTCTGGTCCGTCGGCTCGCCCTGGCCTTTGCCGCGATCGTGATGCTCGCACCCATGATCCAGTCCTGGTACGTGGTATGGCTGATCCCGCTCTTCGCAGTCACCGGCATCCGCACTGACTGGCAGGTCAAGACGCTGTATCTCTTCGTCTCATTCTTTATGGTCTACGCGATCAGTGATCAGCTGGATATCTGGCCGTACTTCGAATTCAGCCTCAGCGCTGCCCGGCAGATCGCAGCCGTGACAGCCGTGGCCTTCGCTCTATACCTGATTTTCCTGGACCCGAAGACGAAGGTCCTCTTCCGCAAGAAGCTTACGGAGCCGGCTCCGGGCGAACTGCGGATTCGGTAACGGGCCGTCCGGCACGGGCCAGCTGGACAATCCGGAAAACCGCCCAGGCGAACAAAGCCATGACCAGCAGGTTGCGGATCGTCAGGAGCGCGGCGACGCCGATGTTCAGGTCGTCGTACAGGGCGGCGTAGAACATCGGGTAGACCAGCGTCGTGAGTGCGGCGATCGGGAGCATCATCAGGGCCGGGACACGCCAGGACCGGCCTTCCCAGGCAACGCCCACGGCCACGACGGCGCCGAGCCAGAGCATGAACTGCGGTGAGCCGACCTTGTTGAAGACGATGAACGCCCCCACCAGGGCCAGTGAACCGGCAGCGAGCAGGGAACCGGCATCGGCTCCGCGGCGAAGGGCCCACAGCAGCAGGATAACGACGGCGACCGCCGCCAACGCGAGCAGGGGTGTCATCAGCGCTGCCACCGGTTCACCCAAAGCGCCGCGGACCTCACGGGTATTGATGACGGTGTCTTCGAAGATGTAGGCATCCGAGCTGCCCAGGATGGCCTGCCAGAGGCCAGGCGTCGTAAACGGCGCCTCGAGCTGCATGCCGCGGTCTCCCTGCGCGCCGACGAAACTAAGCAGGTACCGCAGGCCGCCGGCAGCGGCCACAAAGGCCGCGATAAGGGCGGACACGGCGGCTCCGGTAGCCAGGACGGTGAGACGGCGGCGGAAGACCGCCAGGACGGCGAGGATTACGGCCGCTGGCCACACCTTGATCCAGGTGGCGGCAGCGAGCAGCGCAGACGCGACCACCGGGCGCGTGGCCAGGAGCATCAGTCCAATAATCACCAGGGGAACCGTGAGCCCATCTACCCTGCCGACGGCGACCGGCCCGAGCAGGGCAGTGATCCCCATCCACCAATAGGCGGCAACGAAGCGCTGTCGCGTCCGTTTTCCGGTCAGCACGGCCAGGGCCGCGGCGTTGAGGCCGGCGAAGATCAGGAACCAGGTGAACTGGTAGGCGCCGTAGCCGAAGACAGCAGCCAGGAGCATTGGAGCCAGTGCACCGATGGGATAGACCCACGAAGTGCTGATGCCCTGCCACTGCCCGTCGTTGATGCCTTCGAAGGCCCACTGGCGGTAGAACTGGATGTCGCTGAGGACTTCACCGGTGAAAATGAGCGGAGAGAGCAGCCCGAAAAAGAGCAGGTGAAGGACGCCGAAACTAATCCATAGGAAAGACGTTCGCATGTATCGGGGCTCGGTGGATACCGGTGTGGACGACATGCGGGGCGGCTCTCCTTTAAGGGTAATTTGGGGCCCGCGAACGGCGGCACCCCAGCGACTAGGGTACCGTCGGCGCGACACGGGCATGCAATTGGAGCCGGGACACGGGATACTGAAGCTATGTCCGACGCAACAGAACACTCGATCATCGCCGACTTCGACGTTTCATCATGGGAGCCCACACCCTATGTGGTGGAGGGAACCAACAGTGAACTCTCGACGGTCCGGGCGGTGAAAATCTTTGAGGGAAGCATCTCGGGAACCAGCGTGGCTGACCTGCTCCTCGCCGGTAATGCTGCCGGGGCGGGCTACGTAGGCAGCGAAGTTTTCGCCGGCAGCGTGGAAGACCGCGAGGGGACGATGGTCATCCAGCACTGGGGACTTGCCGAAGGGGAAGCTACGGCGTCTTCGGGGCACATCATTCCAGGCTCCGGCACCGGCGGACTGGCCGGCATCTCCGGAAAAGCGATCTACCCCCAAGCCGAGGACGGACAGCATCGGCTGGAACTGCGTGTGACGTTCCCGGCGGCCGCGGCCGGGCACAGTGAAACCGGAGCGGAATCCAACGGTTCGGCCGGTGCCGATTCAGCGGCGGAGGCCCGCTAACCCCCGCTTCGCACCAGAGGCCGGCCTAGACCCCAACCAGTATCCACACTGCTCCCGCCGCGCTGGCAACGATGACCAGTGCAAAGGCGGCCAACCAGAGGCCCCCCGCAATACCGGTGCTCTGCGAGAGGATCCAGGCATCCGAGGAGGACAGTGCGTGCCGCCGCCGGGTGTGGACGCTCAGGAGGTTCAGCCAGTCACGGACCGCACCGGCGACCAAGGCAATTCCGAGGGTGAGAACCGCGTACGCCACCAACTCCGCAGGCACGAACCAGACAAGCAAGACCGCCGCTGCGGCGCACCCGGCGGCAATGGCCAGGCCCTGCAGATTACGGATAAAGAGCAGCGCGGCGGCGAGGACCAGCACGCCAACCGACAGCGCCGCCGTCGCCCACCCCTCGCTGGCAGCCCAGATGAGTACCAGCCCAGTGACCGCTGGAACCGGATAACCCCAGAAACCCGCCCACACTGCTCCGAAACCGCCTCTCCCGATGCTGCGCATCTGCCCCGAGTGATCGAAACGGAGTTCTATGCCGGAGATCCGGTGGCCGGCCATCAGGGCGGCGAAGGCGTGTCCGAGTTCGTGGACGAAGGTGACATACAGGCCAAACCACCGCCAGGTCGCCCGTGGAACGGAGAGGACGGCGGCGCCGGCGACCAGCGCCAATAAAATCCAGGGCTGCGCCTCCAACCCGTCAGTGCGCATAAAACCGCCGGTGATTTTGGCCCACAGTTCCGCCAGCCAGCCAGGTACAACACCGGTGACGGTTCCGTCTGTGGCAAGCCGGCCATCAAGACTCAGGGCAGTTTCGGATACCTGCAGGGTTCCAGGAGCAGGAATATCTCTCAGAGCTCCAACTGGCCGCGCAGGATCGACCGTCCGGAGTGTTCCGGGTTGCCGTCAAGGGGCTCGTCCGAAATATCGACAATCGGGTAGGCGGACAGGTCCAGGCCAGCGGGGATCCGAAAGCGTGCTTCGCGTCCCTCCATGGTGCCGAGGCTGACCATGGAGCTGATGTCCGGGGAGATGAGCCAGACTTCGCGGTAGCCCTCGGCCTCGCTGCTGCTGGCCGTCACTACTAGTTCCCGCTCACCATCCGGCAACTGATCGACAGCCGCCGTCCCCTCATCGGTGTAGGACGGGAGTGGCTCGAGCGTGACAGATGCGATCACCTCTGGTTCGGGTTCCAGTCCGCGGACGATGCCCCACGTAGCGGCGCCGCCCACAAGAGCCGCAGCCGCCGCTGCGGCCAGCCATTTTGCACCACGGCGGCGGCGTGCATCATCCAGTGAAGCAGCCTTCGTGTGAGCTCCGGCGGGGTTCTCCGGGGTACCCGGGGCTTCGTCCCTGACGGCAGGGTCGGCGTGCCTGTTGGCTTCGGACGACGCATCTGAGAGCGGGTCGCGGCTCACCGCCGGCCCGAGGCCGAGGGTGGTGTGGATGCGTTCCCAGACCTCCGGAGGTGGAACGGAACCGTCTATTGTGTCGCTGTTGCGGCCGGCGCGGACCACCCTGCCGTAGGAGGCGACCTCTGCCTGGCAGCGGGCGCAGCCTTCCAGATGGGCGGCTTCGTCCGCGGTCGGTTCCTCACCCAACGCAAGGAGGGCCAATGCGTCATCATGCGGGTGCATCGCTTACCTCCAATCGTTGTCTTAGCTGGACGAGTCCCCGGCGGATATGGCTTTTAACGGTGCCCAGCGGCAGTTGGAGCCGGTCCGATATTTGCTGATGGGTCAGATCCTCATGAAACGCCATCCGGAGGATGGAATGCTGCGGCTCGCCCAGGCGGGTGAGTTCGGCGTCGAGCACCACTTTGTCGGCCACGCTCTCAGGATCGGGTGTGAGCAGGGGAGTGCGGGCATCCCGGGCGGCAGCGCCTTCAAGCATGACGTCTTCACGGATCCGCGACGTTGTGATGCCCGCGGCCACGTTCCGTGTGATCCCGACCAGCCACGCTGCCAGGGTTGAACGAGCCGGTGAATAGCTGCCGCGGTATCGCCAGGCACGGATGAAGACTTCCTGCACTGCATCGTCCGCTGCCGCAGAATCAGGCAGACGCCGAAGAGCCATGGCACGGATCAGCGGTGCGAAGCGACGGTATGCCTCTGCCAGTGCTTCCTCCTCACCAGCGGCGAAAGCCCCGTCGAGGCTGTCGTCCCGCTCGGGGACACCGGGTGACATCTGAGGCGTTCTCCTGCCGTTGGCCAGCCTTACAGTGCGGTAGGTACTGCGGGAAGTCCCTATGGTAGCGGCGCAGCCGTGAGTACAACGTTATCTTCATAATCGCTTTCCGCGTCGAGCCATCTACCGCCGCACGTCACAACCTTCAGCACTGGGCTTCCACTGCGGTCAAAGAGGCGGTGCCCGTCCAATGACCGTTTGGCGATGCTCTCGACTTGACTGGTCTGGTAGAGGACGGCGGATCCGTCGTCCAGTGTCACAGTCACCCTTGTTCCCGGCAGGACGTCCTTCAATCCTGCGATCGGCAAGGATTCCGTCTGCGAGTCCACATGGGCGGCCAGGACCGCGGCCCCATTGGAGGATCCGGGCGCGGGTCCGTAGCGGTACCAGCCGGCCTGGTAGTGGTTGTCCGGAATGGTCATGGCACCGTCGTCCCGCACCCCGGTGGGCACAACCTCCAGATCGATTCCTGTCCCTTCAACCTGCAGCCGGACCGGCTGGGCCAAGACTTCCCCGGCTTCCGGCGTGGCCTGGCGGATGGGGATCCCGTCAGGGCCGGGCCCCGACGTACTGCCGGAGCCAGCCGGGAGAACAGCTGACGGTGAGGGCGAGGCAGCGGAGACTGCCGGACGGGTATCAGTCTCCACCGTGCCGCAGGCCCCCAGTCCCAGGGCGCCGGACACCAGCAGCGCGGCTGTGAGTGATCGGAGGGAATTTCCGGGTCGATGCATTTCTCATCCTGAATTCTGGCGTTTGCCGGGTCTATTGGGCAGCTCGGCCCGGGATCTGTGGATCTACGCACTGGCAAGACGGGTGCGGCGCAGCTGGAGCGCTGCGCCGCACCCTTGCAGCTGGCGAGGCGCTAAACGCCATCGCCGTATCAGCGGGAGCCGGTCCCCCCAGCGTCAGCCTTCGCGGTGCTGCGCCGGCGGATGAGCACGGCGGATCCGGCCAGGGCCATCAGGGTTAGGCCGCCTGCGGCAGCGAGCACGGTGCCGTCAGGGCCGGCGTCGGCTGCCAGCGCTCCTGGAACAGCATTAGGAGCGCTTTCCATCCCGGTAATGGTCTGCGTTGCCAGTGCCAGATTTCCCTGCTCAAGGGACCCCCAGGCGTAGACGATCGTAGATACGCCTTCCGGGAGCGTCAGATCAGCCGGGCCGATGACCGGCTCCGTGGTGCCTGCTGCCGCGACGGACGCTGAAATTGTCCCCGCGTCGACCGGGAGGGTCTTCTCTCCGGGGTTGGCCAGGTTAGTAATGACCGCAGTGCCGTTTGCCAGGACATCGACTGCGGGCGCTGCCGCGACGTGGCGGACAGTCAGATGTGCCTTGCCCGCCGCGACGGTGGAGGTGTCATTCGTGTATACGTTCGCCGTCGGCGTGCCGTCCGCTCCCAGGTTGGCGACGGCGGTGAAGTTACCGCCCGCCGTCAGGTCCGCGGAGACCGGGCCAATGATCGGTGTGGAGGCATCGGGAGCGTCTGCGGCGGTAATAGCAAGCTCGTAGCTTCCGGCCGGCAGGGCAAGCGGCCCGGCCATGCTGCCCGGAGTGAAATCGTCCAGGGTCCGCTCACCGTTGACGTAGACGTCCACCGGGGTGTCGGGCACAGCGTGGAAAACTGAAAGCTGGGCGTCGTCGGCTGCGGATGCTGCGGGAGCCGCGGCGAGTCCTGCGGCGGCTGCCAGTCCTGCCGCAGCAAATAGAGTAGCGGTTCTGCGCATGGCCTTCTCCTCTGGTTTTGCCGGTTTCAGGTCCGGCTCGTTGTGGCTTACATCTCATCTACTTCCGGGGAGCCCTGTTTGGATGCAGAAGAATGAAAAAGTTTTTCGAAGCACTTCCCCGGACTGCTGTGGCTGCGCCCGCCGAGCGTCAAGCTTTCCCCACGCGCGGCGGACGGCATGGCAGAAGCGCCCCGGGCTCTGGATGCGCGGGTTCCGGCGGTCCTGCGGCTGGGCTCCGAAACTGCGTAGTATCATCGATTGGTCTGCCCTCGTAGCTCAATGGATAGAGCAACGGCCTTCTAATCCGTAGGTTGCGCGTTCGAGTCGCGCCGGGGGCACCTTTCGAAGGCCTTCTGCCCGGCGTTGTCCCGGCAGGAGGCCTCGGCTCTTAAACGCACCGCTTAGGGCGGTGCTGTTCCTGCGGCTGCCACCTGTCCTCCCCAATAGGCCTGCCGTGTGGCCTGAGCCGCCTGCCTGTCCACATGCCTGTTATTGCCGCACAATGCCGGGCCGCTGACAGCAAGAATGGCTTGACCGGCCATCCCGCCGGCATCATCCCGGCGTGCGGTCCCGGCGCCGACGGCAGCAGAAGGGGAGACCCATGACTGACACCATCACCCTCCGCGGTTTCGTTGCGACCGAGGTTCGGACAACCACGGCGGAGAGCGGCCTGGCGATCGCCGGATTCCGGATATGCACAACGGAACGCCGCCTCGACCGCGAGACCGGCGTCTGGGTGGACGGCCACACGAACTGGTATTCGGTCTCTATGTTCCGGCAGCTGGCCACTAATGCCGGAGTGAGCATACACAAGGGAGACCGGGTGATCGTTACGGGCCGGCTCCGGGTCCGGCAATGGGCCACCGACAGCGGCCGCAGCGGAACCTCCGTCGATATCGATGCGGATTCCGTCGGCCACGATCTCATGTGGGGAACGGCGAATTTCCACCGCAGCGTGAGCGACAAGTCCTCGCTCCGGAACGTCCCCGGGGACGGTGCCGGAGACATGCCCGGCGACGTCGATCCGGTCACCGGAGAGGTCCTGGCCGTCGGAACGGAGGATTTTGGGTCCGATGGAATGGATGCAAACCTCGGCTTTGGGCCCGCCGTAGCGGAATCGGGAGAAACCGAACCCGCACCCGCTTACTGACGGGCTGCGGGCGGCCGACCGCTGACCCGCTGGAGGACGGCCATGGCACAATGACGGGGTGATCGCAGTGAGGCATGATTCCCCCAGGGCAGTGTCCGATACAGTCCTGCCCGCTCAGCCTGTGGCTGTCCCCGTGACGCAAGTTGTGTTGCCCGCTGAATCCGGTCCGTCCAAAGCCGCGCCGCACCGGAGGGCAGCGCTCGCAGGCCTAGTCGTGCTGGCGCCCCTGCTGCTGGGATTGTCCGGATGCTCGAGCGCAGCACCGGCTACGGAGGGACCGGCGTCGGGTCCGGCAGCGACCTCGACCGCAGAAGAACCGGCTCCGGCTCCGATGCCGGAAGCCGAAGCGGTACGGGTGCAGCTCACTGCCCTCGCTGAGCAGTCCTCCTCCCCGTCCCGCGATGCAGTCCGGGAAGCCTATGCCGCGGCCGGGTTCAGTCCCGCCGCCATCGAGGTCTCCCAGGACATCACCCCAACGGGCCTGGCCGTGGACTCCATCGTCGCGGGTGCCCCGGTGGGTGGGCAATGCGTAGTCGGAGAAGTCCGCAGCGGGGCCGTCACAGTGACGGTGGTTCCGGTGCTTTCCAGCGGCCTGTGTCTGCTCGGCGACGACCGCTAAACACCTGGGCGAAACGCTGGGTTTCAGGGCAGTCAAACGCTGATGCGGCAGGGCGCCCGTCTCCCGGGAACGAAACCCCGCCGAGATGGCTGCGGCCCAAATGGCACTTAGAGGCGTCGACACACTAGCCTGAGAGCATGGCGGAATTTATCTACACGATGTCCAAGGCCCGAAAGGCCGTTGGCGACAAAGTTATTCTCGACGACGTAAGCATGTCCTTCTTCCCAGGCGCCAAGATCGGTGTGGTGGGGCCTAACGGTGCGGGTAAGTCCACCATCCTGAAGATCATGGCGGGCCTGGACACCCCTTCGAACGGTGAAGCCCGGCTTAGCCCCGGTTACACCGTTGGCATCCTGCTTCAGGAGCCGCCGTTGAACGAGGAGAAGACCGTGCTCGGCAACGTCCAGGAGGGCGTTGGCGAGATCTACGGGAAGATCCAGCGTTTCAACGAAATCTCCGAAGAAATGGCCCAGCCGGACGCTGACTTCGACTCGCTGCTCGAAGAAATGGGCAAGCTGCAGGAAGCGATTGACGCTGCTGATGCCTGGGACATTGACTCCCAGCTCGAGCAGGCCATGGACGCCCTGCGCTGCCCGCCGGCGGACGCCGACGTGACCCTCCTCTCCGGTGGTGAACGCCGCCGCGTCGCGCTTTGCAAGCTCCTGCTCCAGAAGCCGGACCTGCTCCTGCTCGATGAGCCCACTAACCACCTCGACGCCGAAAGCGTCCTGTGGCTGGAACAGCACCTCTCCTCCTACCACGGTGCCGTCCTGGCCGTGACCCACGACCGGTACTTCCTGGACCACGTCGCCGAATGGATCGCGGAAGTTGACCGCGGCCACCTGTACCCCTACGAAGGCAACTACTCCACCTACCTGGAGAAGAAGCGCGCGCGCCTCGAAGTGCAGGGCAAAAAGGACCAGAAGCTGGCCAAGCGCCTCGCTGATGAACTCGATTGGGTCCGCTCCAACGCCAAGGGCCGGCAGACCAAGTCCAAGGCCCGTCTGGCCCGCTACGAGGAAATGGCGGCGGAAGCCGATCGGACCCGCAAGCTCGACTTCGAAGAGATCCAGATCCCGCCGGGCCCGCGGCTCGGCTCGCTGGTCCTGGATGCCCAGGGCCTGGAGAAGGGCTTCGGCGACCGCAAGCTGATCGACGGCCTGTCCTTCTCGCTGCCGCGCAACGGCATCGTTGGTGTCATCGGTCCAAACGGCGTCGGCAAGTCGACGCTGTTCAAGACGATCGTTGGAATGGAACCGCTCGACGGCGGAGAGCTCAAGATCGGTGAATCGGTCAAGATCTCCTACGTTGACCAGTCCCGCAGCGGCATCGATCCCGAGAAGAGCCTGTGGGAGGTCGTCTCCGAAGGTCACGACTTCATCCAGGTCGGGCAGGTTGAAATGCCGTCCCGCGCCTACGTCTCTGCCTTCGGGTTTAAGGGCCCGGACCAGCAGAAGAAGGCCGGGGTGCTCTCCGGTGGTGAGCGTAACCGCCTGAACCTGGCTATGACCCTGAAGCAGGGCGGGAACCTGCTCCTGCTCGATGAGCCCACTAACGACCTCGACGTCGAAACGCTCTCCAGCCTCGAGAACGCGCTGCTGGAATTCCCGGGCTGCGCCGTCGTCGTTTCGCACGACCGGTGGTTCCTGGACCGCGTGGCAACCCACATCCTGGCGTGGGAAGGCACTGAGGAGAACCCCGGGAACTGGTACTGGTTCGAAGGCAACTTCGAATCCTACGAGCAGAACAAGGTGGAGCGCCTCGGAGCTGATGCGGCCAAGCCGCACCGTGTGACGCACCGCCGCCTGACCCGCGACTAACCGGCACCAACGCAAAACGCCCCCGTCAATGACGGGGGCGTTTTGCGTTGTGGGATGTCTCCGGCAGGAGGCGCGGCCGGGGCCGGAGTCAGGACTCCGAAGAGTCGGGAAGCCGTATCATTCCTTCCTGGGCCACAGTGGCCACGAGTTCTCCAGCGCGGTTGAAGATCCTCCCGGTGGACAGCCCCCGGGCCCCAGAGGCGCTGGGGGACTCCTGGACGTAAAGCATCCATTCATCCACGCGCACCGGCCGGTGCCACCACATGGCGTGATCGAGGCTCGCTACCGACATGCCGCGGGTGGCCCAGGCAATGCCGTGGCGGCGGAGCACAGGCTCCAGGATCGTGTAGTCGGTCGCATAGGCCAGGGCCGCGCGGTGCAGATTCTGGTCATCGGGCATGGGGCCGAACGTCTTCATCCAGACCGCGTTGCGGGCCG
>NZ_DALZXY010000076.1:0-17566 GCF_031988865.1 Arthrobacter sp. | reverse complement strand
TACCGGATCCCGTAGGCCCGTTTGCGGCGGTAGATCGTCGCCCGTGAGATGCCGAGCGCTGCGGCCGCCCTGGCCATATCGCCGTCGTTGTCCTCCAGCGCATGCACGATTGCATCCCGTTGGAGGGCCTCGAGCTGTGTCAGGCGGTAGCGGCTGAGGGCCCGCACCTCCGCTGGCAGCTGTTCCAGGCCGGCAACGCCGGAGCGCTGCCGCAGCATCACTTCGCCAAGGACTGTCCGCAGTTGGGCAACGTTTCCCGGCCAGTTGAACTTGGACAGGTGTGCCATGGCCTCCGGTGAGAGCGAGACCCTGGCACCGCTGGCCTTGTTCAGCAGGTGCGGCACCAGCTGCACAAGGTCCTCGATCCGGTGCCGCAGCGGGGACACCCCCACTGTGTGCTTAAAGAAGGGCAGGATCGTGGAGTTAAAACGGGGATCGTCGCGGGTGTTGTCCACGGTTGCCATCAGCCGGCCGGTGCCCTCAACGGATTGCAGCAGGCTGGAGAGCGGTTCCAGGAGTTCGGGCGGCAGGGTGTTGAGGTTCGGCACCAGCAGCTCGAAATTCTCCTCCTCCAAGGCGGCCGCGAAGGCATTCAGGTACTCCTCCGCGGAACCGGACCCCGTGGGATCGAGCACCTGCAACTGGGCCGAAGTGTTGTACTGCACAGATGCAGACCGCAGCAGGGCCGTCCGCCCGGTCCCTGACTCTCCCGTCACCAGGAACCATCCGCCGTCCCGGTAGCAGCGCTCCACTTCCTGCTGGCTGCGCCGCCAGGAGGGGCTCTGGCCCACAAGGCCTGGCAGGTTCTGGCGGCTGGCGCTCTCTGTCGGGACCGTTATGCGGAGCTGATCCATGAACTGGACAGTAAACACGGTGCCCTCGTCAGCAACAGCATCCGTGGGCAGCGTGGTGAGCCGGACGCGGCGGCCGCTGGGCAGCGGGACGATCGAGGTGCCGCCGGCGCGGCCAGCGGAATCAGCGGCATAGTCCGTCAGCGAGACCAGGTCCTGACCGTCCAGTGAGGAACGCAGTTTCCGGTTCATGAGCACCTGGTCGCCGCCAATGGCCAGAACTGCCTGGGTGGTCCGGCGGGCCGCCCGGAGAAAGCCGTTAAAGGGCGCGGTTTCCGCTTCCTGCGCCAGGCTGAGGATCCGGTCCTGGATTTGCTGGCCGGCCGCCTTGGCCAGGGCCATTAGCAGGCTGCCCCCGTTGGCGGCCCAGGTGGTCAGGTCCAGCACGCCCAGCAGCTTGCCGGACACCGGATGAAGTATTGGCACGCCGGCGCAGGAGAGGGCCGTCAGGTCCTCGGCGTAGTGTTCGCGGCCCAGTACCAGCGCCGGCATCCGCATTTCCAGGGCAGTCCCAATCCCGTTGGTGCCAACGAACTGCTCCGAATAGCTGTACCCCTGGGCCAGGCGGACCTTGTCCATGGCCCGGATGATCTGGCGGTCGGAAGTGATCCGCTGGGTGATCACCCCATCGGCGGAGGTGAGGACCACCGCCACGGGTTCGGAGGCCAGCGACGCAGCGAGCTGCTCAAGGATCGGGGAGGCAGCGCGGACCAGGGTCGCCTCGACGTTCGGTTCGCGGATGAACTGCGACTCTGCCGTATCCGGATGGACCGTCAGGGCCCGGGACCGGAGCCAGGACTGGCGGATCGGTTCCCGCAGGGCCGCCGCATCCAGTGACTGGGCAGCCAGGAGACGGTCCATTGCCTTGTGGAGAAGGCGCTCGCTCGAAGCCGCTGGCCCAGATCCCACGTCGATCCACCACCTTCACTATCGAAGCCTGCGCACCGGACCACCGTTGAACAGAGTGGTCTGAGGGCACGCTCGACGTCGTCGTCGTACCCGCAGCTTACCGATGCCGTGCACCGGCGCCCATCTCAAATTGAGACGTTCGTCACAGGTGATGTCGGGTCTTATTAGACCACGGAGGCGGTCAGGCCGGTACCCGAAGGACAATCGGCCGCTGCCAGATATGCGAACCGCCTCTCACTCGTGGGTCTATGACGTCTCCACGGGTGCCGAAGCCCTAATTAAGGAGGCTGCGTTGAGCAGGCAAAGCTTGAGCAAGGCTCACAAGAAGATCAGCGAGTTGTCGTGGGAACCGACCTTCGCGACGCCGGCAACCCGGTTTGGCACCGACTACAACTTTGAGAAGTCCCCAAAAAAGGATCCGCTGAAGCAGATTCTCCGCTCCTACTTCCCCATGGAAGAGGAGAAAGACAACCGCGTTTACGGTGCCATGGACGGCGCCATCCGCGGCAACATGTTCCGCCAGGTCCAGGAGCGCTGGATGGAATGGCAGAAGCTGTTCCTCTCCATCATCCCGTTCCCGGAGATCTCCGCGGCCCGGGCCATGCCCATGGCCATCGACGCGGTTCCGAATCCGGACCTGCACAATGGCCTGGCCGTTCAGATGATCGATGAAGTGCGGCACTCCACGATCCAGATGAACCTGAAAAAGCTGTACATGAACCACTACATCGATCCGGCCGGATTCGATATCAGCGAGAAGGCCTTCGCCAATAACTACGCCGGCACTATCGGCCGCCAGTTCGGTGAGGGTTTTATCACCGGTGACGCAATTACCGCCGCGAATATCTACCTGACTGTGGTGGCTGAAACGGCGTTCACCAACACGCTGTTCGTGGCCATGCCCGCCGAGGCAGCCGCCAACGGGGATTATCTCCTGCCAACGGTTTTCCACTCGGTCCAGTCGGACGAATCACGGCATATCTCCAACGGCTATTCGATCCTGCTGATGGCGCTGGCAGACGAAGACAACCGGGTGCTGCTCGAACGGGACCTGCGGTACGCCTGGTGGAACAACCACTGTGTGGTGGACGCCGCAATCGGCACGTTCATCGAATACGGCACCAAGGACCGCCGGAAGGACCGGGACAGCTACGCCGAGATGTGGCAGCGCTGGATCTACGACGACTATTACCGCAGCTACCTCCTTCCGCTGGAAAAGTACGGGCTGAAAATCCCGCATGACCTGGTCGAAGAAGCCTGGAACCGGATCGTGAACAAGGGCTACGTCCACGAAGTGGCGCAGTTCTTCGCCACGGGCTGGCCGGTGAACTACTGGCGGATTGATCCCATGACGGATCAGGACTTCGAGTGGTTCGAGGAGAAATACCCCGGTTGGTACAACAAGTACGGGAAGTGGTGGGAGAACTACAACCGGCTGCGCTACCCGGGCCGGAACAAGGCCATCGCCTTCGAGGACGTCGATTACCAGTACCCGCACCGGTGCTGGACCTGCATGGTTCCGTGCCTGATCCGCGAGGACATGGTCACGGAGAAGGTCGACGGCCAGTGGCGGACCTACTGCTCCGAGACCTGCGCCTGGACCGACATCAAGGCGTTCCGGCCCGAATATGAGGGCCGGCCTACGCCGAACATGGGGCGCCTCACCGGCGACCGGGAGTGGGAAACCCTCAACCACAACGAAGAGGTTTCCCACATCATCAAGAAACTGGGCTACGTGCGCGACGACGGCAAGACCCTCATCGCGCAGCCGCACCTGGACCTCGACGATCCCAAGAAGCTGTGGACCCTCGACGATTTCAAGGGCATTCCGTTCCCGAGCCCCAACGTGACTCTGAACGAAATGTCAGACACCGAGCGCGAGGAACATATTGCCGCCTACAAGGCAGGGGGCCCGGGCGGCCGCTTCGCCACTACGGGGTAGCGGCGGACCCCTTTGAACACCCGGAGGCGGCGCTTCTGCACGCGCCTGGCGCCGCTTCCGGGCCACCAAGTCTCATCGCAAGGAGGAAAAATGGGCAACAACCACAAAGTCCGCTTCGATCCGGTCGACCTCGAGATCAACGTCGAGGAGGACGAGACCGTACTGGACGCCGCGTTCAGGCAGGGAGTTTCCCTGATGCACGGCTGCCGGGAAGGACAGTGTTCGGCCTGCAAGTCATTCCTCATTGACGGCGATGTCCAGATGGACCGGTACTCCACCTTCGCCCTCGCTGAGTCGGAGAGCGAAGAGGGCTACGTCCTGCTGTGCAAGACGCATGTTTACAGCGACTGCGAAATTGAACTCATCAATTTTGATCCGGACGAACTGCGCAATGCCGTTCCGCTCCAGAACCTGACGACCACGGTCACCGCCATCACCGGGCTAACCGGGGACATTGTGTCGCTGAAACTGCTGCCGGCCGACTCGGCGCAGTTCCGGTTCAAGCCCGGGCAGTACGCAGACCTCACCATCCCCGGAACCATGGAACACCGCTCCTTCTCGATGGCAACCACACCGGGCGAGGTCCAGGAGCTCGAGTTCCTCATCAAGTGCTATCCCGGCGGCAAGTTCTCCGGCCTGCTCGAGTCCGAGCTCAAGGTCGGCGACAAGCTGGATCTGAGCGGGCCTTATGGCTCGTTCACGATCCGGGCGAACTCGGACCGGCCAATTGTCTGCGTGGGCGGCGGAGCCGGCATGGCTCCGATCCTCTCCCTGCTGCGCCACCTGGCGGAAACGCAGAACATCCGGCCGGTGCACTTCTACTACGGTGCCCGCACCGCTGAAGACCTGTTTTATGTTTCCGAGATCATCGAGCTTGGCAGGCAGCTTGCTGATTTCGCGTTTATTCCGTGCCTGTCCCACAGCGACACCGCGGACTGGGCGTCACTGGGGGTGGAGGGCGACTTCGGTTTCGTGACCGACGTCCTCGAGCGCCGTGAAACGGATCTGTCCGGCAGCGACCTGTACCTGTGCGGACCCCCGCCGATGGTCGATGCCGCGATGAATCTCCTGGACGGCGTCGGTGTCCCGCGAGAGCGGATTTTCTTCGACAAGTTCACGACCACGATTCCGCAAGAGTGAAGAAAGCGAGAATTCATAATGAGCACACCTACAACGGCCAAACCGGAGAATCCGGAGCGGAGCTTCCCGAAGCCGGAGTTCACCGACGCCGAGGCCGGGGCGTTGGAGTTTCCCAGCTCCACCAGCCGCTCGTACAGCTATTTCACGCCGGAAAAGCTCCGGGCCACCATGTACGAGGACGTCACCCTGGACGTCCAGCCGGATCCGGAACGCCACCTCTTCCAAGGTTGGATCTACGGCTTCCGGGACGGCCCGGGCGGCTACCCCAAGGAATGGACCGCCCTGAAATCCAGCGACTGGCACCAGTTCCGCGACCCGAACGGCGAATGGGAACAGACGATCTTCCGCAACAACGCGAACGTCGTCCGCCAGGTCCAGCAAAACCTGGCAAACGCGCAGCTGGCCAAGGCCTATGACAGCTGGACACCGACCTGGACCAAGTTCGTGGAACGCAACCTTGGTGCCTGGATGCACGCCGAGCATGGCCTTGGCCTGCATGTGTTCACCGCCGTCCAGCGCTCCGGACCCACCAACATGATCAACACCGCCGTGGCCGTAAACGCTGCCCACAAGCTCCGCTTTGCGCAGGACCTGGCGCTGTACAACCTGGACCTCAGCGAAGTGGTCGACGGTTTCAACGGCGATATCCACCGCGAGGTGTGGCAATCGGACCCGGTCTGGCAGGGCGTGCGGGAGAACGTTGAACTCCTCACCGCCGCCGGGGACTGGGCCGAGGCCGTCTTCGCCACGAACGTCGTGTACGAGCAGCTGGTGGGCGTCCTGTTCCGCAGCCAGCTGGTCATGCAGATCGCCGCCCGCAACGGCGACTACGTCACTCCCAGCCTGGTCGGCTCCGGCGAAAACGACTACAGCCGCGACCTGTCCTACACGCGGGCGTTGTTCACCATGCTGGTGCGGGACGAAGAGCACGGAAGCGCCAACAAAGCGAAGCTCTCGGAATGGCTGTCCATCTGGGTGCCCCGGAGCATCAAGGCGGCCCAGGACCTCCAGCCCATCTGGTCCCAGCCGCTGGAACGGGTGATGCCGTTTGCCGAGTCCTTCGAAGCAGCCAAGGACGGACTGCGGAGCCTGCTGTTGAAAGATCTCGAAATCGATGTGCCGAAGGAGCTGAACTGATGAGTGAAATGGTATTCGGGTCCGTTGCCGGGTCCTCGAACATGTGCGGTGTCACGCTGATGAACAACCAGAACGGCTACGTCGTCGCAGAGGTGATGGGCCGCAAACCGGGAGTGAAGCTCGTGGAGTTCCCCTCCATGATCCGGGTGGACAGCACCGAAACGCTGACCTTCGATTTCGCGGAGATCGGGGCCGAACTGGGCACCGAGTTCGACCAGACCGACTTCGAGGAAATCATGTCCACGCACTATGGGCGGATGGTCCATTTCGACGATCGCACCATGCTCTTCGCCAATCCGGAGGAGGCCGCCGAGTACATCGGCTTCGATCTGCAGCCGGTCCAGCAATGACAACCGAACCGCAGCGGGCCTGCGGGCAGTCGTGCAGCGGCTGCCTTCAGGCCCATGTACCGGAACTCGAAGCCAGGGGCTGGCGGGATGTCCGCGCCGATGTCGCGGCACCGGAGCCGGCCGGACCCGTCGGGGTCCGGCCGGGGGTCCGCACCGAAACCGCATGGGCCGCCGAAGGCCCTCACCGAAGGAGCAATGAATGAAAGCCGTTCAGCTGGGGGCCTATAACGCCAAGCCCGAGCTCGTGGAAGTGCCCGATCCGGTCATCGACGGGCCCATGGACGTGATTGTGCGGGTTGGAGGCGCTGGGGTCTGCCGGACAGACCTGCACATCATCGAAGGCCAGTGGGAGCAGAAATCCGGTGTCGAGCTCCCGTACACGATCGGCCACGAGAACGCCGGCTGGGTCGAGGCCGTGGGCAGCGCGGTCACGAACATTGCTCCGGGAGACCCGGTGATCCTGCACCCGCTGGCGACCTGCGGCCTCTGCGCCGCCTGCCGCGCCGGAGACGACGTGCACTGCACCGAATCCAAGTTCCCGGGCATTGACACCAACGGGGGCTACGCCGAGTACCTGAAAACCACGGCCCGCTCAGTGGTCAAGCTGGACAAGTCCCTGGCACCGGCCGACGTCGCTGCCCTTGCGGACGCCGGCCTGACGGCATACCACGCGGTGGCCAAGGCCGCCCGGATCCTCCGGCCCGGACAGCACGCGGTCATCATCGGCGCCGGCGGCCTCGGGCACATCGGAATCCAGGTCCTGTTGGCGCTGTCCGCGGCGGAAATGATCGTGGTGGACCGGTCGCCGGAGGCACTGGAACTGGCCAAGGACCTCGGTGCCCACCACATAGTGCTGGCCGAGGGCGGGCAGGTCGACGCCGTCCTGGCCCTGACCGGGGGCAACGGAGCCGAGGTGGTGCTCGACTTCGTAGGCGAAGGCGGTGCCATTGAGGACGGCATCGCCATGCTGCGGCGGGCCGGCAGCTACTTCGTGATCGGCTACGGAGGCCGGCTGGAAGTGCCCACGATCGACGTCATCTCCACCGAAATCAACTTCATCGGAAACCTGGTCGGCACCTACAACGACCTCGTGGAGCTGATGGCGCTGGCTGCGCAGGGAAAGGTCACCCTGCACACCACCACCTACCCGCTGAGCGAATTCTCCACTGCGCTCGTTGACCTGGAACAGGGGAGGGTCCGGGGACGGGCCATCCTCATTCCCTAGCTTCACCGTTTCCCGTTCCATCTCTACCGACCATTAACCGCCAACCGCTTGAACGATCCAACGAAGCAATCGAACAACAGAAGGTGCGTGCCTCATGGCAAAAGATCTGAAATTCAACGCTGACGCCCGAAGGCTGCTGGAGGAGGGCGTTAACGCGCTCGCCGACGCGGTCAAGGTGACACTGGGGCCCAAGGGCCGCAACGCGATGCTGGAAAAACTGACCGGACCACCCACAATCACCAACGACGGCGTGACCATCGCCAAGGAAATCCAGCTGCGCAACCCGTTCTCCAACATGGGTGCGCAGCTGGTCAAGGAAGTTGCCACCAAGACCAACGGGGTGGCCGGCGACGGCACCACCACGGCCACGGTGCTGGCCCAGGCGATGGTCCGGGAGGGTCTGGCCGCAGTCAATGACGGTGCCAATCCCATGCAGATCAAGCGCGGCATCGAATCCTCGGTGGCAGCCATTCTCGAAGTGCTCAGCCAGCGCAGCCGGAAGGTTTCCGGAGAAGAGGATCTCCGGCAGGTAGCCACCATTTCCGCGAACAATGATCCGGAAATCGGCAACGTGCTGGCCAGTGCGATGAACCAGGTCGGGATTTCCGGCGTCGTGACTGTGGAGGAATGGCCGCAGTTCGGCCTCGGGCTGAGTTTCGTCGACGGAGTCGAGTTTGACCACGGCTACATCTCTCCGTACTTCGTCACGGATAAGGACCGGATGGAGGCGGTGCTCGAAGACGCCTACGTCCTGCTTACAAACCAGAAGATCACCACCGTGCAGACCCTGATGCCGGTCCTGGAACAGGTCCAGCGCTCCAACAAGCCGCTGCTGATTCTCTGCGAAAACATGGACGGCCCCGCGCTGAGCATGCTGGTCACCAACAACGTCCACGACACCTTCCGCTCCACGGTGGTGCGGGCACCCGGTTTCGGCCACCGGCGGGTGGCGGAACTGGAGGATCTCGCGGCCATCATGGGCGGTTCGGTGGTCAGCACCGATTCCGGGATCAAACTCGAAAGTGTCCGGGTCGAGCACCTGGGCCGGGCCCGGAAAATCACCGTGACCGAGCATTCCACCACGATCGTCGGCGGCGCCGGCGAGGAATCCACCGTTGCCGCACGGATCCAGCAGATCGAACGTGAACTGGAGCGGGCGGAAAACGATCATGACAAGGACAACCTCCAGCTGCGGATCGCCCGGCTGTCCGGCAGCGTGGCCGTTATCCGCGTTGGCGCCGCGACCGATGTCGAGCTCAGGGAGAAGCAGCACCGGGTGGAGGATTCCCTCTCGGCTACCCGGGCCGCGGTTGAGGAAGGCATCGTCGCCGGGGGCGGGGCCGCCCTGGTCCAGGCCCAGCATGTGCTTGCCGGGCTGGACCTGGGCAGCGGAGATGCCGTGATTGGCCGGGACATTGTGCACAGTGCCCTGGAGGAGCCGCTGCGCTGGATCGCCATCAACGCCGGGTACGACGGCGACGAGGCAGTCAAGACCGTCCGGGAAGCGGAGATCGGCACCGGTTTTAATGCGATGACCGGCGAGTACGTGGACATGTTCGCTGCCGGTGTGATTGATCCGCTCAAGGTCACCCGATCGGCACTGCAGAGCGCAGCCTCGATCGCCGCACTGCTGCTGACCACCGAAACCCTCGTGGTGGAGGAGGTCCTGAACCATCCGGGAGAGATCCTCGCCCCGGGATTCGGAGACCTGGCCGAAGGCATGGTCCGTCCGAGCAACATCTACTAGCCCCTGCCGACTCATTAGATCGAAGGAGATCCGATGAAACTCCCCGCAAAATACCCATCCCTGAACGCGACAAAACTGTCCCCGGACGCCATGCGCACCCTGGTCCGCATTGTCCGGGTGGCCTTCCCGCATCCCGGGTTCCCGGACGGACCGTACGAACGCACTGCCAAGAAAATCGCTGACGAGGCGTCCGGGTCCACCTGGTTCCGCATCGAGCTGACCCAGGGGCTGGCGACCATCAGCGCGGCCGCGGACGGCCGGCGCTTCACCGAACTCTCGGATGATGAAGCACTGAAAATCCTGCGCAGCATAGAGGAAACCGTGTTCTTCGGGTTCATCCGGCGGACGACCGTCCTGAACCTCTACGACGATCCCGAAGTCTGGGAGGCGCTGGGCTACGAAGGTTCGTCCTTTGAACATGGCGGCTACATCAACCGGGGGTTCAACGACCTGGATTGGCTGCCCGACCCACGCGTCGAGGAGGCGGAGGAACCGCTTCCCGAACGCGGGGCCCTGCCGTATCCGCTGGCTGCCAAGACGCAGCCCGACGCCACGAACGGTAAGGCCCGCACCGCATCGGCCGGCCGGAAAGCGGACGAAAGCGTAGTACAGGCGGCCGCAGCGGCGGGCCCGGACGAGCTGTCAGGCGTTGGACCGAGTTCGGGCAATGCCCGGCAGGAAGCGTGAGGGAACCATGGCAAAGATTGAATTCAATGATGATTCCGCCGTTGTGGTCATCGGCACCGGAGCCGGTGGCGGAACGGTTCTGTACGAACTGACCAAAGCCGGCGTTCCGGTGGTGGCGCTGGAAGCAGGCGGCAACATCCTCAACGAGGACTACGTCAATAACGAGTGGGAAGCGTTCAACCAGATGGCCTGGCTGGATCCCCGGACCACCAGCGGCAGCTGGCGGGTGGCCAGGGACTTCCCGAACCTGCCCGCCTGGATCGTCAAGGCCGTGGGCGGATCCACGACGCACTGGTCCGGGGCCACGCCGCGGTTCAAGGCGCACGAGTTCAGGACCCGCTCGACCTACGGGCGGGTGGAGGGAGCCAACCTGGAGGACTGGCCCATCACCCTCGAAGAGCTGGCACCCTATTACGACGCCGCGGAGCGGAAAATGGGCAGCACACACCGGCACGGCCGTCCGGCCCTTCCGGCGAACAACAACTACAAGGTTTTCGCCAACGGCGCCGAACGCGTGGGGTACCGGCACTATGCCACCGGTCCCTACGCCACCAACGCCGAGCCCTATGACGGCCGGCCGGCGAGTATCCAGGACGGCTTCAATTTCCAGGGGGACAAAAACAAGTCCAAATGGTCCACCCTGGTGAGCGAAATCCCCAAGGCCCAGAAAACCGGGAAGCTGGACCTGCGGCCGAACTCGCAGGCCGTCCAGGTCACGGTGGATTCCTCGGGCAAGGTGGACGGCGTCATCTACATCGATGCTGCGGGCAAACCCCAGCGCCAGCTCGCCCGGGCCGTCTGCGTGGCCGGTAACGCCATCGAAACCCCGCGCCTGCTGCTGATGTCCGCGGACGCCCGGCATCCGGACGGACTGGGCAACTACTCCGGGCAGGTGGGCCGTAACTACATGCGGCACACCACGGGATCCGTCTACGCGCGGTTCAACGAGCCGGTGCGCATGTACCGGGGAGAGACCATGGCGGGGATCATCGCAGATGAGTCCCGGCACGATCCGGAACGCGGATTCGCCGGCGGCTACTACATGGAGACCCTGTCCCTGGGCCCGGCGTTCCTGGCCAGCTTCCTCGACCCCGGCAAGTGGGGGCCAGGTTTTGCCCACGCAATGGAGGAATACGCCAACACGGCCGGGATGTGGATCGTTGGCGAGGACATGCCGCAGGAGACCAACCGGATCACGCTGAACAGCACGGTCACGGACGCGCACGGACTGCCGGTACCCAACGTGCACTTCGACGACCATCCCAACGATGTGGCAATGCGGGAGCACGCCTACAGGCAGGCGGACCTGCTGTACTCCGCCGTGGGCTCGGATGACACCACGCACACCCCGCCATATCCCTCGACCCACAATCTGGGAACGGCGCGGATGAGCTCACGCCCGGAGGACGGAGTGGTCAACGCCTTCGGGCAGTCACACGAGATCAGCAACCTCTTTGTCTCGGACGGCTCCGTGTTCACCACCGGCGCGGCGGCCAATCCCACCCTGACCATCGTCGCCCTGGCGACGCGGCAGGCGGAATACATCATTGACCAAATGCACCAGCAACTGATTTAGGAGCAATCATGGCAGCAACAATGACTGAACCACGCGATCCTTATGCTGATCTTCCCGATGTGCGGGCCTTTACCGTCACGTCTGAGGATGTAGCGGACGGCGGGGTATGGGCGGTTCCGCAGCGCAGCGGCATCCTTGGTGCCGGTGGTGAAGATGTTTCACCGCATCTGTCCTGGAGCGGTGCCCCGGAGGGAACCAAAAGCTACGTCGTCACGGTCTATGACCCCAAGGCGCCCACCGGTTCCGGATTCTGGCACTGGGCGGTGGCGGATATCCCCGCGGGGGTGACCGAGCTCAAGTCCGGGGCCGGTTCCCCGGGAGGCAGCGGCCTCCCGGAAGGGGCCTGGCAGCTCGCCAATGACCTTTCCCTCAAGCAGTACCTGGGTGCCGCCCCGCCTCCCGGCAACGGCCTGCACACGTACTACGTGGCGGTGCATGCGGTGGACGTGGAATCCCTCGGATTGCCGGAGGGTGCCACGCCGGCGTTCCTCACGTTCAACTTGTACAGCCACACGCTGGGCAGGGGAGTGCTGACCGCGACCTTCGAGCAGTAGGCCGTCAGGGAGGCGCCCGATGGGTGCGCTATGAGTGCCGGTCCCAGGGGCCGGTCCCCACCGCTATCGGGAGTTCGGCTGCGTCGCGGCAGCCGAACTCCCGCCGCGCGGCGGGCAGGCATCCCGCGCCGGCCATCCACACCATCACTTCCGCCGGCGCCGTCCTGGTGCCGGTGCGCCGGCTTGTCCACGCGGCAGCAGATACCCCCATGGAGTCAGAGGAGGCACAATGCCTGAACAGCTTTCGGCTGGATTCGATCGGTCCCGCGTAACCTGCATCAGCGTGGGGGAGGACGCCCGGCGCCTTCTGCACACGGCGCTCACCGGTGCGGTGGCCACGCTTCCTGCGTTCCCTCCGCCCCGAGCCTTCGGCGACACATTTTCGGCCCGCCAGTGGCTGAGGTCCCTGCCCGAAGGACAGCCGGAGGCCGGACCGGGTGCCAAAAGCCATGCCTTGGGACCGGAGCTGCTGGCTGTTGTTGACTACCGCCCGGACGAAACCTGGTCGCTGACTACCTTGATGTCGCAGCTGCTGGATCTGGAGCCGCAGACGAGGGCCCATATGGTCCTGGTGACCGAAGGCTGGCGCTGGACCCTGCCGGTGCTCGTTGCCGATTTTCCGAGGCTTAGCCTTATTTCCGCCGGTGTGCCGGCTTCGGACGTCGCCCAGGCAGGCGGTCTGCAGACAGCATCCCCGGCAGACACCCTGACGGCGCTACTGCGCGCCGGTCGAGGGGCCCATTCACATGACCTCCCAGATGTGCCCGTCAGGGTCGGTACAGGATCCTGAATACATCCCCGGCATCGTTTCCCTGGCCGGGGAGTGCCTCCGCCCTGCTCGGCCTTGGACAGCTGTTTCCCGGGTCAAGGGCTCGAACCGCCGGCCGGTTGTGAACCTGCCGTTTGTCCACCGTGCCCGGCGGCCCGTACCGTGGTCCCGAAGCACGCGGGACAACGTCCCGGGAAAGGACGCCGGCTCCCATGACCCAGACTCCCGCCAGTGTGCAGGCGCCTGCCACGCCGGAAGTACCTGCCGCCCAGATCAACAGCCGGACCGGCAGCCTGCTGCTGGCCGTCTGCATTGTGCTGATCGGCTTGAACCTGCGCACGGTGTTCTCCAGTTTCTCCGCTGTTCTTCCGGAGATCACTGCGGCCACTGGCATCCCGGCGGCCATGGTGACCGTCCTGACGACAGGCCCGGTGCTGCTGCTTGGCCTTGCCGCCCCGGCCGCTCCGCCACTGGCTCGTCGTTTTGGTATCGAACGGACCATCCTTGGGGCGATGGCCCTCCTCGCCGCCGGGCTCCTGGTCCGCGGCGCGGGGGACTTCACCGCGATGGCCGCCGGAACCATCGCTGCCGGTGCGGGCATCGGCATCGTGAACGTTCTGCTCCCCACCCTCGTCAAACGCGATTTCCAGCACCGTGTCGGCCTGATGAGCGGTCTGTACACCGGTGCCATCTGCGCCGCCGCAGCCCTTGGCGCCGGGCTCACGCACCCGTTGCTGGAGGCCACCGGGTCCTGGCGGATAGCCCTGGGATTCTGGGCCCTGCCAGCCGCCGCCGTCGTCCTGCTCTTTGCACCGCTGGCCCTGCGCCGCCGCCCCGGCCGCACGGACCGGCAGGCTGAGGCCGGTCCGTCCGTCTGGCGCTCTGCACTGGCCTGGCAGATCAGCAGCTTTATGGCACTGCAGGCCATGATGTCCTTCAGCGTCTTCGCCTGGCTCGCACCGATCCTGCGGGACCGGGGGATCGACGGCGGGACGGCGGGTTACGTCGTGGCCGGGTCCATTGTGGTGCAGGTCCTGGGCTCCTTCCTCGCTCCTCCGCTGGCCGCGAAGCTGCGCAGCCAAAGCTGGCTGAACGCGCTGGTTGCCCTGCTTACCGGTGCCGGTTTCGCCCTGACCATCTTCGGTCCGCTGGAGCTGGTGTGGCTGTGGGCGGTGATGCTCGGCGTCGGGCAGGGCAGCTTGACCGCGCTCGCGCTGACCCTGATCGTGCTGCGCACCCGCGACGCCGGGACCGCGGCCCGGGTATCGGGCATGATGCAGTGCGTCGGTTACGGTGTGGGCTCCTCGGGGACCCTGCTGGTCGGCATCCTGCACGCCGCCACCGGGTCCTTCGCCCCGGCCGCCGTAATGTTCCTGCTCATCGGGACTGCTGCCGCTGTGCCAGGCTTCCTGGCCGGACGCCGCCGTTACGTGGGCGGGTAACTCCGCGGGAAACTCCCGCCCGCCTAGAACGCCGCCGGCTCGTCTGCCCGGACCCTCGCCGGTGCCCTAGCCGAAGGGAACGATGCAAACCGGGGTGGGTGCCGCAATGTCGTAGGCGTGGATGAGGCCGGCCGCTGACTCCCCGGTGCGAAAGACGGCGATCGAGTCACTGTTTTGGTTGGCCACGTAGAGCGCACTGCCGTCAGCGGAGAATTCGATGTCGCGTGGCTGCGAACCTTGCGAGGACTGCCAGCCTGCCGGCTTCAGGCGCGGACTGCCGTCGTCGTCAAACCGGAAGATTGCCAGGCTGTCGTGTCCGCGGTTGGACACCACAACGGTTCGCCCGTTTGGTGACACCTTGATCGCGGCGGCCTGGCTGTGGCCGGCGAAGTCCGGCGGGAGGGTGGCTGCCTGGTGGACCCTGTTGAACTTTTCCCCGCTCCGGCCCAGCACATCAACAGTGTTGGACAACTCGTTGAGAAGAAAGAGATGATCCCCGGACGGGTGGAAGGCAAGATGCCGGGGGCCGGCGCCGGGGTCAGTCTTGTACCTCAGGTCACCGCGCTCCGACAGGCCGCCGGTGCGCTCATCGAGGGCATAGACCACGACGGCGTCCGCCCCGAGGTCGGGAACCAGGACAAGCCCCGACACCGGATCGAACACAATCTGGTGTGGGTGCGGACCGGCCTGCCGCTCCGCATTCGGGCCGGATCCGGAATGGGGAACCACTGTGACCGGTTGCCCCAGGCCGGCTTCGCCCCGCGGCAGGACGGCGACGGAACCGCCGTCGTAATTTGCGACGACGACCCACTTTCCGCTCGGCGCCAAGGCGAGGTGGGCTGGGCCAGCGCCTCCGGAAGAGGACTCGGCCGCCCTGGTCCAGGTGCCCAAACGGGCGACCTGCCGGAAGGACACCACGCCGCCAGTTTGCGTCCCGTTGAATCGATCCGTCTCGCACACGGCGTACATCCACCCGCCGTTGGCGTCCACGGCCAGCCACGAGGGGTTGACCGCCTCGGCCGCCAGGACCGCCTTCGCATGCCGGTCCGTTTGCCAGGCCGCCTCAAGCACTCCGGGCGCTTTTCCGAAGACGTGCGGCAACGCCTCGGTATACGTTCCGATCAGCAGCCCCTGGTTCATTTAGCGCCCTCCATCCTTCGCACATTACAGGTCCGCCGGCCAGGGGCCGCTGCTGCTCCGTAATGCTGCCCGCGGGGCCCGGAGCAACGGCAAAAGTGTTAGTCTCGTCACTGCGAAGGCGGGCACTATTGGTGCTATCTACCTGGCATTTTCCTTGGCGGAAAGGCCGCCGGGACTGGATCACAGGGGGAAGTACCCATGACCACAGATGCCGCTTACCTGGAACGGGCCATTGAACTGGCCACCAGCAATGTTGCCGACAACGGGGGGCCGTTCGGGGCCGTGATCGTTGCAGCGGATGGGCAGGCGTTCGACGGCGTCAACCGGGTTACCGCCAATAATGACCCGACAGCCCACGCCGAAGTCACCGCGATCCGCAACGCCTGCGCCGCCCTGGGAACGTTCGACCTCACCGGCGCCGTGCTCTACACCAGCTGCGAACCCTGCCCCATGTGCCTGGCCTCGGCGCTGTGGGCCCGCGTGGACCGGGTGGTCTTCGCCGCGGACCGGCACGACGCCGCGAGGGCCGGCTTTGACGACGCCGTCTTCTACGACTACTTCGCCACGCCGGTCGAGGAGCGCTCCATGCCGGTGGTCCAGGTCCCCGGGGACACACGCAACGCGCCGTTCGACGCGTGGAACGACACCGCCAACCGGACCGATTACTAGGACGTACGGCTTTCGAAGCCGGGCCGCCGCTCCGATTTCAACGCCCGCACGGGCATCGGAGCCGGCGTCCCGGCCGGAAAACCAACGGGGTTCGAACGGAAAAACACGATTAGCCCAGACATGTCAAAATGGAGGAGATGACTTCCCCCAAAATTTCCCCAGCTGCCCTGAGCGCACCCGGTGACAAGCCGCAGGTGCGTCCCGCCACCGAAGGTTGGGAGCAGGCCAAGGAGCCCGATGGCCGGCCCCTGCTGCAGTTCAAGTCCCCGCGGGTGTCCCAGCCGCCGGTCCATCTGGCCGACCTGACGCTGGCTGAACGCCAGGAGAAGGTCAAAGCACTTGGGCTGCCGGGCTTCCGTGCCAAGCAGCTCTCGGTGCACTACTTCCAGCACTACACGACCGACCCGGAAAAAATGAGCGACCTGCCCAAGGAGCGCCGCGAGGAACTCGTGCAGGAGATGTTCCCCACCCTGCTGACCGAGGTGAAGCGGCTGACCACGGACAAGGGCGACACCATCAAGTTCCTCTGGCGCCTGTTCGACGGGTCGCTCGTCGAGTCGGTGCTCATGCGCTACCCGGGCCGCATCACCCTGTGTGTCTCCAGCCAGTGCGGCTGCGGCATGAACTGCCCGTTCTGCGCCACCGGCCAGGCCGGCCTGACCCGCAACATGTCCGCCGCGGAGATCCTGGACCAGATTGTCCAGGCGAACCGGGTCATCGCCGAAGGCGGCCTGGGTGGCAAGCGCCGGGACGGCGGGCACGACGCCGAGCGCGTGACCAACATTGTCTTTATGGGCATGGGTGAACCCCTGGCCAACTACAAGCGCGTCATGAACGCGGTGCACCGCATGGCCGCCGAAGCCCCCGAGGGGCTGGGGATGAGTGCCCGGAACATCACCGTCTCCACCGTGGGCCTGGTGCCGGCGATCAAGAAGCTGGCAGAGGAGAACATCCCGGTCACCTTCGCGCTGAGCCTGCATGCCCCGGATGATGAGCTGCGCGATGAGCTCATCCCGGTCAACAGCCGCTGGAAGGTAGACGAAGCGCTCGACGCCGCCTACAACTACTACCGCGTGACCGGCCGCCGCGTGTCCATCGAGTACGCGCTGATCAAGGACATGAACGACCACGCGTGGCGCGCTGACCTGCTGGCCAAGAAGCTCAACTCCCGTGGCCGCGGCTGGGTGCATGTAAACCCGATCCCGCTGAACCCGACTCCGGGCTCCATCTGGACCTCGCCCGAGCCTGAGGTTATTCAGGAGTTCATCGACCACCTGCTTGATGCCGGAATCCCCACCACGGTGCGCGACACCCGCGGCAAGGAAATCGACGGCGCCTGCGGCCAGCTGGCAGCAGCGGACTAACGTTCGGGCGCACCGCCTGGTCAAGCGCTCCATTCCATAACAACGACGGCGGGAGGCCGGGTTC
>NZ_DALZXY010000075.1:0-17927 GCF_031988865.1 Arthrobacter sp. | reverse complement strand
TGTTCGGGCCCGCGTTTGAGCGTGCCGCCGTGCAGGGCGGGAGCTCGCCGGCTGCCCTGAACGCCCGGGCGGCCGGCGTCGCACTGAGCCTGGTCGCCGGGGCACGGGCAGGCAGGCTGAGCCGCACCGAGAACGCCCTGGCCCGGCTGGCGGCCGCTGGCAAACTTCTGGCGCGGGCTGTTGCGGAGCCCGGACCGGATCTCCGGTAGCCCGGTCTCCGGTAGCCCGGGCCTGCGCGCCCGGGATTCGCCGGCACATCCAAAAAGACCGGCGCACACCCACAAGCCCGTCGCAGGCCCAAAAAGACTGCCGTCCACCCAAAAAGACCCGCCAATATCCGGGCCGGTGCACCGGCTGCGTAGGCTGGAGCAATGGAACTGAGCCCCAACCCCGGATCGCCGGTTGAGAGAACTGCCATCGGCCTGGACATCGGCGGAACCAAAACGCACGGCATCCGGCTGCAGGGCAGCGACGTGGTAGCTGAGGCGGTGAGCGGCAGCGCCAACGTCCAGAATGTTTCACGCGAGCAGGCGCGCCATAACCTGGCAGAGATTTTCGCTGCCCTTGGCTCCGCAGACATATCCCGGGTCGTGGCGGGGTCCGGGGGAGTGGATACCCCGGCAGATGCTGCTGCCCTGCAGTCCCTGATCCTCGAGCACGTGCCGTCCGCGGAAGTGAGCGTGGTGCACGACACCCGGCTCATCCTGGCCGCCGGCGAAGCGCCGGCGGGCATCGGGCTGATCGCGGGCACAGGGTCCGTGGCCTGGGGCATGGACGGTGCCGGCGTGCAGGCGCGTTCCGGGGGATGGGGATACCTGCTCGGTGATGAAGGCAGCGCCTACTGGATCGGCCGCGAAGCCGTCCGCCACACCCTGCGCCTGCATGACCTTGGCCAGGAACCCGACCGGCTCGCAGCCGAGCTGATGCTCGCCGTCGGAGTGGACGCCCCGGAGACACTGATCGCGCGGTTCCACAGCGATACCGGCCGGCGTTACTGGGCGTCGATGGCACGCGTGGTGTTCGAAGCAGCGCAGGAAGGCCACGGACCCAGCCGCAGCATCGTCGCGACGGCCGCACGGGACCTCGCCGGACTGGTGGGCGACGTCGCCGCCCAGCTGGGGATCAGGGGACCGGTCGTGATTGGCGGTGGAATCGGGGTCCACCAGCCCCTGCTGCAGGAGCTGCTCGCCGCTGGGCTGTCCGCCCGTGGGCTCGCCGATATCCGTTTCCTCACCCAGGACCCGGTTTTCGGTGTGCGGTACCTGCTCGGAAGCGGTGCCGCATGAGCGGGGCGAGCCGGCCGTTCGACGTCCGCGTTGGTGCCTACGCCGTCGTTATTCAGGACGGGCAGATCCTGCTGGCCCACTGGCACCAGCACGGACACTCAGCGTGGACCCTGCCGGGAGGCGGGCTCGAATTCGGCGAGGACGCACCCACGGCCGCCGTCCGGGAGGTGCGGGAGGAAACCGGCTACACCGTCGAACTGGACGGGCTGCTGGGGGTGGACAGCCACTTCATTCCGCCGGAGAAACGGCTCCACGGTGAAGGGCGGATGCTCCACGCCCTCCGCGTGATCTACCGGGCCAGCATTACCGGGGGATCGCTGGTCAGCGAACAGGCCGGAAGTACGGATGAGGCGGCCTGGTTCCCACTCGCCGAAGTGGCTGGGCTGGAACGTGTGGGACTGGTGGACGCCGCCCTGGAGCTCCTGCGGACAGCTCCGCAGGAGGGCACCGCGCCTCTACGCCACGGGCGTAACACTGTGTAGCGCTGGACTAACGGCCGCGGTTGCACATAGCGTAATTCCACGGCTTGTCAGCATGCTGCCGATTTCCCGCCGTATGTGCACCAGTCGAAACCCCAAACCACGGAGGCTGCCATGTCCCTTCCGGATGGCCCCACGCCCCGGCCGGATACAGCCGAGCCCATGATTAGTTTCCGCGGCGTCACCAAGTCCTACCCGGACTCGGAATCGCCCGCGGTCGAAAACCTCTCCCTCGACATCGACAAGGGGGCCATCACCGTCTTCGTCGGCCCTTCCGGCTGCGGGAAGACCACGTCTCTGCGCATGATCAACCGGATGGTCGAACCAACATCGGGGACCATCCAGGTGGGCGGCCGGGACGCAGCGGAGATCCCCTCCTCCGACCTGCGCCGTTCCATGGGCTACGTGATGCAGTCCTCCGGGCTGCTCCCGCACCGGACTGTCATCGACAACGTCGCCACGGTTCCGCGGCTGAACGGAGTCCCCAAGCGGGAGGCCCGCGCCCGCGCGGAGGAACTGCTCGACGTCGTTGGGCTGGCCGCAGGGATGGGTAAGCGGTATCCCGCCCAGCTCTCCGGCGGCCAGCAGCAGCGCGTCGGCGTCGCCCGGGCACTGGCAGCTGACCCGCCGGTGCTGCTGATGGATGAGCCGTTCAGCGCCGTGGACCCCGTGGTGCGGGCTGAACTGCAGCAGGAACTGCTGCGCCTGCAGCGGGACCTGGGCAAGACCATCGTGTTCGTCACCCATGACATCGACGAAGCAACGATCCTCGGCGACAAGGTGGCGGTCTTCGCCGTCGGCGGGCGGCTGGCCCAGTACGACTCGCCGGAGGGTATCCTCCGCGCGCCCGTCGATGACTTCGTGGCCGGCTTTGTGGGCAAGGACCGCGGGTTCCGCCATCTGGGCTTCCAACCCGGCAACAGCGTTCCGGTTCATTCCGTCCAGACCCTGGACCCCGCCCAGCTGGCAGATCCGGCCGTGCCGGTCACCGGCGGCTGGGCGCTGGCGGTGGACGACGGCGGCCGGCCCCTGGGCTGGGTGCCGGGCTCCGGACGCGCCGCCACAACGTCACCGGCCGACGTGGTACCTGGAGGCTCACTGCACCGGCAGGGCGAGAGCCTGCGCAGCGCGCTCGACGCAGCGCTGTCCTCACCCTCGGGCATGGGTGTCGTTGTTGATTCCGAAGGCCGGGTCACCGGAATCGTCCAAGCCGGAGAAATCCTCGAACTGATCGAAAAGGCCCGGCTGCGCCGCGGCATGGCCCTTCACGGCACGGCGGTCTGAGCATGGACTGGTTCCTGGACAACACGGAGCTGATCAGCCGCCTCACGGCGCTGCACCTGTTCCAGGCCGTGGTGCCGCTGGTCCTGGGCGTCCTTATCGCCATTCCGCTGGCCCAGCTTGCCAGGCTGCACCGCGGTCTTGGAGGGTTCATCCTAGGCGCCTCCGCGGTGATGTATACGATTCCGTCGCTGGCACTGTTCGTCCTGCTGCCCGTGGTCCTGGGCACCCGGGTCCTGGATATCACCAACGTGATCGTTGCCCTGACCATCTACGCCGTCGCCCTGCTGGTCCGCTCCACCGTGGATGCGCTGAACTCGGTGGACGACGACGTCCGGCAGGCGGCGACCGCGATGGGCTACCGGCCGCTGCGCCGGTTCTTCGCCGTCGACCTCCCGCTGTCCCTGCCCGTGCTTTTCGCCGGCCTGCGGGTGATCTCGGTATCCAACATGTCGCTGGTGAGCGTTGGCGCGCTGCTGGGGATTGAGAGCCTTGGGCGGCTGTTTATGGACGGGCTTTACCGGAACTTCCCCACTGAGATCGTGATCGGGATCGTGCTGATCCTGCTCCTTGCGCTGGTGCTGGACCTGCTGCTGGTCCTGTGCCAGCGGCTGCTCACGCCCTGGACCCGCGCCGCCAAACGGAGCGCACCGCAGCTGCCTGCCACCACGCTTGAAGCCACGACGGCGGGTGCCTGATGGAGTACTCAAGCGAGAACGTCCTGGTCCAGATGTTCGAATGGCTCACCTACCCGCCCAACTGGGCGCTGCACGGGGGGATCCCCACCCGGATCGTCGAGCACCTCGGGTACACGGCGCTCGCCGTCGGAATCGCCGCTGTGATCGCCGTGCCGCTGGGCCTGTACATCGGGCACACCGGGCGGGGACGCGTCGTCGTTGTTTCCGGTACCGGCATTCTGCGCGCCCTTCCCACCCTTGGCCTGGTGTTCCTCTTTGTCCTCCTTGCCGGAATCGGGCTTATGCCGCCCATCTGGGCACTGGTCCTGCTGGCCATGCCACCGCTGCTCGCCGGCGTCTATGCGGGGATTTCCTCGGTGGACCCCACGATCGTGGACGCGGCGCGGGCCATGGGAATGAATGAACTCCAGATTCTCTTCCGGGTCGAACTGCCGAACGGATTGAAGGTCGCCTTCGGCGGTTTCCGGGCGGCTGTCCTGCAGGTCCTGGCCACCGTCTCCGTCGTCGCGTTCATCTCCCTGGGCGGGCTCGGCGTGTATCTGATCGAAGGAACCCAACTGCGGGACAACGGACGGCTCTTCGGCGGTGCGCTGCTGATTGCGCTGCTGGCCCTCGCTGTTGATTTGGTGCTGGCAGCCGTCCAGCGCCTTGTATTGTCACCGGGCCTGCGGAACCGCAGTGCCCGGAAACCGGCTGTCCAAAGCCCCCGGCAGGCCCAGCCCGCCGGTCTCCAAGGAGGAAGCACATCATGAGCACATCTACCCGACCGCGCACCAAGGCCGTCCTGACCGGTGCCGCAGGCCTGGCTGCCGCCCTGGTGCTGGCATCCTGCGGAGCGAACTCGGACCCGCAGAGCGTGGAGTCCAGTTCGGCGCCGACCGGATCGAACGGAACCGAGACGCTGGTCATCGGATCCGCCGACTTCCCCGAGTCGCAGATCATCGCGGAAATCTACGCCGGAGCCCTGAATGCCAAGGGCATCGAGGCCAGCACCAAGCCGGGCATCGGCTCCCGCGAGATCTATTACAAGGCGCTGGAAGACGGATCGGTCCAGGTCATCCCGGACTACAGCGGAAACCTGCTGCTGTTCGCTGACACGGAAGCCACCGCGCAGTCCGCGGAGGAGATCATGGATGCGCTGCCGGCAGCGCTGGAAGCGGAATCCCCGGACAGCAACATCGCCGTCCTCGAGCCGGCCGCGGCTGAAAGCAAGGACGCCCTGGTGGTTACGCAGGCCACCGCGGAGAAGTTCGACCTCACCTCGCTCGAGGACCTGGCCAAGGTCTGCGGCGAAATCACCATCGGCGCCCCCACCACGTTCCAGGAACGGGCCTACGGCCTGCCCGGGCTCGCGGAGAAGTACGGGTGTGAGCCGGCAGGCTTCGAAGCGATCAACGACGGCGGCGGCGAAGCCACGCTGCAGGCGCTGCTGACGGATAAGGTCCAGGCTGCGGACATCTACACCACGACGCCCTCGATTGAGGAAAACAGCCTGGTTGTCTTGGAGGACCCGAAGAACAACTTCATTGCGCAGCAGGTGGTGCCGCTGGTCAACCTCGACGCCGTGAGCTCCGAAGCGCAGGACGTGCTGAACAGCGTCTCCGCCGTGCTGACCACCGAGGACCTGATCTCCCTGAACCAGGCCGTCTCCGGGGACCAGAAACAGGATCCGAAGACTGCAGCCGAGGCCTGGCTGAAGGAAAAGGGCCTGGCCTAGCGGCCTCCGCACCTCACCCGCTCCCACCCCGTGGAGCGGACAGCTACGGCTCGTATTACGCCTCATACGAGCCGTACCTGTCTCTCGGTGACGTGGCGGACAGGGCCGAGCCGCCCGTTATGGCATTCTGAATAGATGGCAGAATTCACCCAGTCGCAAAAGCTCCACAACGTCCTCTACGACATCCGGGGACCGCTGCTCGAACACGCGCAGCGAATGGAAGCCGCAGGCCAGCGGATCCTCAAGCTGAACATCGGCAACCCGGCGCCGTTCGGCTTCGAGGCGCCGGAAGCGATCCTGGTGGACATGATCCGCCATCTGCCAACGGCCCAGGGCTACAGCGATTCACGCGGCATCTTCTCGGCCCGCACCGCAGTGGTGCAGTACTACCAGGGCCGCGGGATCCACAACATCGACGTTGATGACGTCTATCTCGGCAACGGCGTGAGTGAGCTGATCACCATGTCGCTGCAGGCCCTGCTGGATAACGGCGACGAAATCCTGGTCCCGACCCCGGACTACCCACTCTGGACAGCATCCGTCTCACTGGCCGGCGGCACAGCCGTGCACTACCTCTGCGACGAGGACAACCACTGGTGGCCGGATGTCGAGGACATGGAGGCCCGGATCACGAACCGGACCAAGGGGATCGTGCTCATCAACCCGAACAACCCCACCGGTGCCGTCTACCCGGACTACATCCTGCGGCAGATCGTGGACCTGGCCCGGAAGCACGGGCTGATTATCTTCGCCGACGAGATCTACGAAAAGATCCTGTACGACGGCGCCGTGCACGTCAACGCGGCCTCGATCACCGGCGAGGACGTGCTCTGCCTGACGTTCAGCGGCCTCTCCAAGGCGTACCGCATCGCCGGGTTCCGCAGCGGCTGGATGACCATCTCCGGTCCGAAGCGGGACGCCGCCGACTACATCGAGGGCATCAACCTGCTGGCCAACATGCGCCTGTGCGCGAACGTTCCCGCGCAGCACGCGATCCAGACGGCGCTGGGTGGTCACCAAAGCATCAATGACCTGATCCTGCCAGGCGGCCGGCTGAAGGCCCAGCGAGACCTGGCCCACAAAATGCTCAATGACATCCCCGGCGTCAGCTGCGAGATTGCCGAGGGCGCGCTCTACCTGTTCCCGAAGCTGGACCCCGAGGCCTACCCGATCAAGTCCGACGAAACTTTCGCGCTGGACCTGCTCAAGCAGCAGAAGATCCTGGTCTCGCACGGAACAGCGTTCAACTGGATCCGTCCGGACCACTTCCGGATGGTGACGCTGCCTTCGGTTGAGGACATCGACGACGCCGTGTCGAGGCTGGCAGAGTTCCTCAGCACCTATAAGCCCTAAGGGTGCAGGAACAAGGTGCTCTTCCAGCCTAGGCGTCGCCGCGGGCTTCCCGGGCTTCGCGTGCGGCGTCCAGGCGCTTGCGGGCACCTTCAAGCCAGGACTCGCAGCGGGTCGCCAGCGCCTCGCCGCGCTCCCAAAGGGCCAGGGACTCCTCGAGGCTGGCGCCGCCCGCTTCGAGCCTGGTCACCACGGACACCAGTTCGTCGCGTGCCTGTTCGTAGTTCATGGCCTCTACGTCGGCCGGAAGCGCTGCTGTTTCGTTCATGCTGTTCTCCTGAGTGCTAAACGGTTGGGAAGTCTGTCGAAAAAAGGGGAGGGCCTACTGCGGTCCGGTCGCTGTGGCACCGAGCTCCCCGGCAGCGACCCGGAGGCGCAGCAGCGCCCCGGATTCGACGGCGGCGGCTTCGCGGACCACGGACCCGTCTGCAAGCTGCACAACGGCGTAGCCGCGGTCCAGGGTTTTCTGCGGCGAGAGGGCCAGGACCTGCGCCCGCAGGTGGGTGATCCGATCGGCGTCGCGCCGGACCTCGGCGCGCATGGCGGAGAACGCCCGGTCCCGGAGCCTGCCGATGTCCTCACCGCGGGTGGCGAGCATGGTCTCCGGCGCGGACAGCACCGGGCGGCTGCGGATGTGCCGCAGCCGCTCGGATTCGCGTCCCAGCATCAGTTCCATGATCCGGCGCAGCTGCGAACGGGCGGTGCCGATGCGCGCCAGCTCCTCGCCGACGTCGGGCACGATCCGCTTAGCCGCATCGGTGGGGGTGGAGGCACGCAGGTCGGCAACCTCATCCAGCAGCGGGCGGTCAGCTTCGTGCCCAATCGCGCTGACCACGGGGGTTTGCGCGGCAGCCACGGCCCGGACCAGTTCCTCATTGCTGAAGGGCAGCAGATCCTCCATGGATCCGCCGCCGCGGGCAATCACGATCACGTCGACCTCCGGCATGGCATCCAGGGCAGCCAGTGCCCGGGTGACTTCGGCGACGGCGTTAACGCCCTGCACAGCGACTTCGCGGACCTCGAATTCCACGGCCGGCCAGCGCAGGGCGGCATTGCGCATCACGTCCTTCATGGCGTCGGAGTTGCGCCCGGTGATGAGCCCGATCCGGCCGGGCAGGAGCGGCAGGCGCTGCTTGCGGGCGGCGCTGAACAGGCCTTCAGCGGCCAGCGCCTGGCGGAGCCGCTCGATCCGGGCCAGCAGATCGCCCAGGCCTACCGGGCGGATGTCCCTGGTCTGCATGGACAGGCGGCCGGTCTTGACCCAGAAATCCGGCTTGATGTGCGCGACGACGCGGGCACCGCGTTCCAGCGGAAGTTCCAGCCGGTTCATGACCGTCCCCCACACTGTCAGGGACAGGGAAATCTCAGCGTCGACGTCGCGCAGCGTGATGTACGATGCGTTGGCCCGGCGGTTCAGCTCGATGATCTGGCCCTCGACCCAGGCCGCGGGTGCCCGGTCGATGTAGGCCTTCAGGTTCTTCGACAGCAGTGCCAGCGGCCAGGGATTTTCCGGCGACGTGAGGGCTGCCGTGGGGGCCAGCACGGTCCCGGCGTCCGCTTCGCCAGGGCCCTGGGGTCCTGTGTCATCCTGCATTCGAGCTCCTGATGGTTCATCTGCTGGCCGGTGTCCGGGGCGGTACTGGTCCACGGTTAATGTTTATCAGGTACTTCGGACACGGCGCGCAGGGACCACCGGGATGGTGGATGCGGCACCGGGGTTTGGCAGAATTCCTTACAGGGCGCCAACGGGTTGCCTGCGTTCGATGAGTGGAGACAGATGCGAAGTTTTGGTTCGGCGATTCTGGTACTGGCCGCGGTGCTCCTGGCCGGAACGGCGGCGTGCGGCGCCTGGCTGGCGCAGAACGTGGTGTCCGCCGAGGGGTTCGCCAGGCTGGCCCAGCCACTGGGGGAGAACCAGGCCTTCCAATCGGAGCTTTCGGCAGCGGTCGCGGAACAAGCTGGTGCGTCCTCCGGCCTGCCGGACGTCATCGCGCAGTTCATTGAACCGGTCGTCCAGGAGGTGGTTTCAGGCATTCAGCAGGATCCCGGGTATCCCGGGGCCTGGACCCAGACACTGGAGCAGTCACACACTGCCACGTTCGACTCGGGCATGCCCACACTGGACCTGGGTCCGCTGCTGAACTTGGTGGGCGCCGGAGTGGCTGAGAAAACCGGCACTGACGTTCCGGATGCCGGATCCCGCCCGATCGCGCTCTCCAGCGCTGACGCGAGTGAACAGCTGGCAGGCCTGACCCGGTTCGCGGACGCGTGGCCGATGTTTGCCGCCGCGGCCGTCCTTGCCGCATTGCTCGGTCTGCTGGTGGCCCGCCGCCGCTCGACGACGCTGGCCCTGATCGGTGCCGGTGCAGTGGGCGTTGGGGCGGCCCTGTGGCTGCTGGCCGGGGTGGTGCCCGCCGTGGCCGAGCGGCAGGCGCCGTCTAACCCGGTGGCTTCCTCCTTCATCACCGCCCTGGCACCCGAGGCGGCCGCGGCGTTCCAGGCCTGGCTCATCCCGCTGATGCTCGGCGCAGCGGTTCTGTGTGTGGCCGGGTTGGTCTTCCGGTTTGCTGCCGGCAACCGGCGCCGGGTGCGCTAACAGCGGACTGCCGGGCTCCGGGGCCGGGTCCGGCAGGGCACCGGCTAGCATGGTGGTATGACCAGCACTGCCGTTTCCGTGCCGATGCCCACCGTGCCACGCCGCCGCCGCAGCCCCGAAGAGATTGCCGCGGCTGCTCCTGTGAACGCCCCGCGCCGGGTTCTTCTCGCCGCGCCCCGCGGCTACTGCGCGGGCGTCGACCGCGCGGTCATCGCCGTGGAAAAGGCGCTGGAGGCCTACGGGCCGCCCATCTACGTCCGCAAACAGATTGTCCACAACCTGCACGTGGTTCACACGTTGGAGGAAAAGGGTGCCATCTTCGTCGACGAAACCGACGAGGTTCCGGAAGGCGCACGGCTGATCTTTTCCGCGCACGGCGTCTCTCCCGCCGTCGTGCAGTCCGCGAAGGACCGGAACCTGCAGACCATTGATGCCACCTGCCCGCTGGTGACCAAGGTCCACAAGGAAGCAGTGCGGTTTGCCCGCGACGACTTTGACATCCTGCTGATTGGCCACGAGGGCCACGAGGAAGTTGAAGGCACTTACGGCGAGGCCCCCGAACACACGCAGATCGTGAACGGTCCCGAAGACGTGGACAAGGTTGTGGTCCGTGATCCGGAGAAGGTCATCTGGCTGTCCCAGACGACGCTGAGCGTGGATGAAGCCATGCACACGGTGAATCTGCTGCGTAAGCGGTTCCCCACCCTGCAGGACCCGCCCAGCGACGACATCTGCTACGCCACCTCCAACCGGCAGGCCGCGATCAAGAAGATCGCCCCCGACGCGGATCTGGTGATCGTGGTCGGCTCGGCAAACTCGTCCAACTCCGTGCGGCTGGTCGAGGTCGCGCTGGAGTACGGGGCCAAGGCCTCCCACCGCGTGGACTTCGCCAACGAGATTGACGAGTCCTGGTTTGAGGGTGTGGCCACCGTGGGCGTGACTTCCGGCGCCTCCGTTCCGGAAAACCTGGTCCAGGATGTCCTGAACCTGTTGGCGGATTACGGCTACGGCGACGTCGAAGAGGTGGTCACTGCGCAGGAGGACATCATCTTCTCCCTGCCCAAGGAAATCCGGGCCACGCTCAAGGCCATGGGGGATACCTCACGCGGTTTGGGCGGCCGCCGCTCCGGTTCCTAACGCCGCCGGGGCCCGCCGGCACAGGGGCTCCGCCGGTTCCAGTTCGGCTCCAGCGGGGCGCCCCGGTAGCATTGACTACCGTGGCTCTTACTATTGGCATCGTCGGCCTGCCCAACGTCGGCAAATCAACCCTGTTCAACGCGCTGACCCGGAACAACGTGCTCGCGGCGAACTATCCGTTCGCGACGATCGAACCGAACGTCGGCGTCGTCTCCCTGCCGGATCCGCGGCTGGCCAAGCTGGCCGAGATCTTCGGCTCCGCGCGCATCCTGCCGGCCACCGTGTCCTTCGTGGACATCGCCGGCATCGTGAAGGGCGCCTCCGAGGGTGAAGGCCTGGGCAACCAGTTCCTCGCCAACATCCGCGAAGCCGAGGCCATCGCCCAGGTTATCCGCGTCTTCGATGATCCCGACGTCGTCCATGTTGATGGCAAGGTTGATCCGAGCTCGGACATGGAGACCATCAACACCGAACTGATCCTCGCGGACCTCCAGACCCTGGAGAAGGCCATCCCGCGCGTGGAGAAGGAAGTGAAGATCAAGAAGCGCGACGCCGCTCAGCTGGCTGCCATGCAGGCCGCACAGGCCGTGCTGGAGCGCGGCGACACGATCTTCGCGTCCGTGGAGAGCGACAAGCTGGACATGGAGCACCTGCGCGAGCTGAGCCTGCTCACCGCCAAGCCCTTCATCTACGTCTTCAACGTCGACGACGCCGTCCTCGGCAACCCGGCCCGCCAGGAGGAGCTGCGCGCCCTGGTGGCACCGGCCGACGCCATCTTCCTGGACGCCAAGCTCGAAGCCGACCTGGTGGAGCTGGACGAAGAAGAAGCCCGCGAAATGCTGGAGATGAGCGGCCAGGACGAATCCGGCCTGGACAAGCTCGCCCGTGTTGGCTTCCACACCCTTGGCCTGCAGACCTACCTGACCGCCGGCCCCAAGGAAACCCGCGCCTGGACCATCCGTAAGGGCGACACCGCCCCGCAGGCTGCCGGCGTCATCCACACCGACTTCCAGCGCGGCTTCATCAAGGCCGAGGTTGTCTCCTTCGACGACCTCGCCGAGGCCGGTTCCATGGCCGAGGCCAAGTCCCGCGGCAAGGTCCGGATCGAGGGCAAGGACTACGTTATGGCCGACGGCGACGTGGTGGAGTTCCGCTTTAACGTATAAGGCCTGTTCGGTCTAGGTCGTGAGAAAGGCTCGGAATGCTGTGGCGTTCCGGGCTTTTCTTTATCGTGCAGGGGTACAACCGCTGCATCGGAAAGATGCTCGCCATCTCCCGGGTGTCCGAGTACCGCTTTCTGGCTAGCTAAGCTCCGGGCAAGGGGCAGGGCCGTGATTCCATGTCCGCGTACTCCTCCTCCGCTATCACTCGTCGACTCCAGCGAGCGGTCCGGCGAGGGGCGTACGAATGCAGGAGACGCTTCTTCGTGACGGAACGTATCGGAGCCCCGAATTAACGATTAGTCGCTTTCCGTTCAGCGTGTGACGTAAGCGGGCGGCGAGCTGGTCCCGCAACACCCGACGATCGTGACCGTTTGGTGGACTCGTTGGCGGCCGCCACGATAATTCAAAAGCCCTGCACGGGCGTCAGCAGGGACGGATGCTTGCCCAGTGGGGCGGTGCATCCGACGTCTCCTCTTGGACAGGAACAGCGGTGACTCCAGCCTCGTCCTGTACAGAACGTGGGGAGGCGCTGCGCGCGCCACCCCACTGCCCTACACGTCGCCGCGGCGCTGCCATGCCGTGGTTGTCGACCACACTGGCAGCTCATCGACAAGGGTCAGCAGACGGCGAAGCGCCTTCTGCTCGATCAGGCCTTCTTGCTCGGGCGCTGTCAGCCAGCTGTCCATAGCGTTGGCGAACTCCTCGAATTCGCCCTCCACTAGACCAACCTTCGAAGGCGGCACCCGGGAAGCGATCGTGAACAACGCGGCGAAAGATGCCCCCTTCGTCGCTTCAGAATCTTCAGCCTCGTCGATTTGGCGGAACAGAGCCGAGAACGTCGACTTGGGACCGAACAAGCGCTGGCTGCCGATGAACAAGATTTCGGCGTCGTGAGGAAGGTCTGCGATCCTGATGTCCGCATCGACGCAGTATCTGTTCGCGTGGCGGCTGCGGCTTCCAAACCTCAGACGTCCCGTGATCTCCATGAGCTGGTTCACCGTCGATGCGAATTCCCGAGTGTAGGGCTCGCTTTTCCAGGAGCCTGATGAGGGACGAAAATCTAGAAGGACGCTACGTCCACGCTCGAGGGACCTGATGGTCGCGGGTTCGAATCCGTCCCAGAGCAGCTGTCCGAATCCAAACAATGCATCCTGCCCACCCAGCAGCGGCAACGGGTTTTCCTCAACGTCCGCTAGCAAGCCGCCGTCGCGAAGCAGTGCCATCATTCCCTTTGGTTGAGGCAGCCAATCCATGAACCGCGCCGCATCATCTGCTGCCGGTCCAACTAGCACGCTGAAGCCTGTCCGCTGCAACTCCGCCGCAGAACGCGCCTCAAGGACGGAATCCTGCTCGACAGGGTGTACTGGCGCGCGCCACAGCACCTTTTGCATGGACCGGGGGCGGGCGTATGCGGGTCCTCTCTCGCTACTAGCCAGCTGTGAGAAGAGATACCTCGCCTCCTTCAGAGCCAAGCGTTGGGAAACACGAGCGGACACTTCAGGAATTTGATCCTCGATCGTCTCAACCAAACAGCCGTACAGCGTCTCAATAATGTGGTCGAGTTGCGCACCGGCTTCCAGGTCTGTGCGAGCGACATTGGTACGCGGCGCCTGTGCTCCACTCACATCTGCGAGGGCTACGGGGGAGTCCGACCATCCTGGAAGCGCCTCCGTGACGCGAATACCTTGAATGCTAACGCCAGCAATCGGCACGGATCCCTCTGAGAGACTCCAAGCGATCTCGGCATCGGCAAGTGAATCGTGACGACGAGAGCGACCCGTGCGTAGAATTTCCCATTCCTTGTAAAATGAGTTCCAAACCTGCGCGATCGCCACGCTGACGTTGCCAACGACCTTCTCCACGACGCGCACCTCTCTCGGGCCTGTCAACGACGGCGCAAGCATGCCCTCTAGGGCCGCTCGCGGAGACTCCCAACCGATGATCATGTCTTCGCCTTCGGGAAGCCGACAAACCACGCGGCAACGTGGCAACACGACCCACCGTTGGAGTAGCTTGAGTATTGAACCTTCGAACTCAGAGCTTGCCCTCAGGGTCAGTTCGATTTCGGTTCCTCGCGCTCCGAGTCGCGCGGCAACTTCCGAATTCGGTGCGAGGTCGCGAATCAAGTACCGGCCATGAACCGACTTCAGCACGAGTTCCCTGCCAACTTGTTCCCCCGCGGCCACCGTGGCGACTCGAATCTCGTCCGCGATCATGAATGCGGATAGTACACCGATGCCGAAGCGTGAAATGGAGGCAAAGCCGGGGTGCTTTTCGCGAAACTCTTGCGACTGGTAGCTTGAGGAGCCAACTTTGAGAAAGTGATTCAGTAAACGATCCTGCGTCATCCCCACGCCGTTATCGCGTACTCGCAACAGTCGCGAGGCAGGGTCGTATTCAATGACCACATTCGGTCCCGAGCCAAGACTTCCTGGCTGGATTTCCTCTTGTAGGCGGACAGCGTCGATAGCGTTCTGAGTTATCTCGCGGATCGCGACGCTGGCGTCATTGTAGAGCGTATGGCCGGTGAGAAGCTCGAGCACTTTTTCTTGGTCGAAAGTGAACGAGAAGTGCTTGCGGACGAAATTGACCGTCTCGATCTGCTCACGATCGATATCGGTCCAAGGGAACTTGTACGCCTTTGCCCTTTCCTCCTGCGTATTCGCCTCCTCGGCCCACTGCTGCGTCTTCTTAAGCTGTGAATCGCAGTAGTCGAGATACTCCATCAAAGCGAAGTAGCCGTCGGGCTCGTCAAAGCGGGCGTGCACCTCTATGGACGTCGGGGTTCCAGAAGCCTCAGGCTTTGGTTTCACAGCTCGAATTGCCCGTTGCTTCCGCCACTCGCGCTGTCCCATTGGATCTCGAGGGCTTGCCAGCAGGTATTGAACCGTAGGCGTGCGATCACGAGTCATGTGAACGAGGTCGGCCGTTCGAAGGATCAATGCGGCGTACTGGAGGTTTGCCTCGTCCTGGCGGTCGTTTCCGTAGGAGCGTCCGACTCGGTACTTTGTTCGGTCATCGAGGTCGTCAAGGTGGTGGCTCCGAGCAACCAAAGCGATGTCGCTTCGCAAGACCGGATCGAGATCGGCGAGTACTTCTTGGACCAGGTTGACTGTGGTCTTTGCCACACCGAATCGTTCATATCCGGTGTCGTTGATCCAGGACTCGATACGCTCGGCGTGGTGTGTCCGCACGAACTCCTCATAGAGGAAATGTTCCTGATCCTCTGAGTCGAAGGCATTCAAGCGGTCTTTCAAATCAACGCCGCGAGCCGATTCGTCGGCCAACATCCCGTCTCTGAACGCCGGAAACTCGCTTTGGCTACGGGCGTCAAACTCCTCCTTAGTAACGAGCATCCCTAGGTCGTGAACGTAGATTGAGAGCGTTATGACCAGGGCGTCCGCAACCGTCAGCACGCCCCAGGTCTCCTCTGGAATAAGCCAATCCGCGGTTTCGAGAAGTGAATCGATGTGTGTGATGTCGTGCTTCGTGTAGGTGGAGAACTCTGCAGTATTTCCGATGGCGGCTAGCAACTGGGACAACTGTTTGCGGGCTGACGCGAGATTGAAGCCTCCGAGTGCACCTCTTTCCCGAGCCTTCTCTGCTAGGGCTTCAATGCGGCTTGCGCCAATGTTAAGACTGTTCAAGTGCTCTCCCGGTTGTTGCTACGTTGCCACGACTCTATATGAGGACGAACCAGAAATTCAGGATCTTGGAGGGTGCCCCCATGGTTTTCGTCAAGCGACTGAGGGCAGGTTCGTCGGTGTGGGGTCTTCGTAGAGTGTTGCGTCGCGAAGCATCGCGAAAGGACATAGAACCGGCGGCTGGGAGGACAATGCTTGCTTGGTTGTGTCGTTTGTTCTTGGAGCGTTAGCGGTTGTAATACGCCATCGACGGCGGTGATGCAGGGCGGCGAAGGCCGAAAGGCAGAAGGCAAGTTGAGCTTCTTAATCCCCAGCCGGCTCGGGGGCTCACAGCGGATCGAGGTTCCGGAACGGCGGGTAATCGGGGTGATTCCGGCGTCGGAAGCCAGATGAGCGGCGGATCGAATTGTTTGCCGGTGACTTCGTTGAGGACCGTGCGGAGGTCTCGAGGCCGATGCCGGGCATAGACGTCACGATCTCGCAAAGAGGGTGGGCTCGACGAGAGCTTCGACCTGGGATGCGATCTCGACTGCCGACGCAAGGCCATGAGCTGCTCGGGCAGACTGGGCAGCACGATGTCGGCCGCGCCGATGCCCACGACTGCGACTCTCTGCTGGTCAGGGGCGGCTCTCGACGCATACTTCTTCAACTTTGCTCTAACGTGTCCGAGGCCGGCCGTCTTCAGCGCTTGCGGGGTCAGGAAGCGGGTAATTAGGCCCGCCACGGCCGGATGGTCCAGGTGCGGTCCCAATGCCCGTTCCAGTGAGGGATGGATTTGGGCGAGCAGCCCGGGGATCCGGTTGGAGGTGGCGGTGATTTGTCCGGCGACGTCGTCATCGAACCCGCAGAACACCCCGAGCTCGGTCAGGGTTTCATCGTCTCGTTCCACGGAGTACAGCGCATGCAGCATGGACCGGGAGGCTTCGGCAATGATTGCGGCGTCTCGGGCATCGGATTTCGCCTGGTCTGGGCGCAGGTCCGCGACCCTCCGCATCGCCAGTCCCGGCCTATGTCCCGCTGTTACGATTCACCGCGGCGTAGGGTGCCAGTGTTGTCCACGCCGACTCGCAATGCGAATTCATCAAGGCCGAGGTTGCCTCATCCGAGGACTCTGAGCTCGATTGACATGCTATTTGACGTACTTCGGCCGTCGTTGTGAGGATCGACGAATGAATGACATGGCGCGCCGCAGATTCATGAGCCGGTATTCGTTCCACCTCGCCCACTTCCCTTCGTTCAGGGCAACAGGTGGGCTCCTGAGGCCGCCGAAAGCGCCTGGGCTGCGCCACATTGAAGTGCTGGCCGGTATGCAGCTGGGTGCACCCGTGGTCTCCCCGCGCCGGATGCAGTTACGGCGAATCGCGGTCTTCGCGGAGTGGGAAGATGAGAAAGCGCTGATTGATTTTCTGGCCGGACACCCTTTCGGCCGCAGATTGAACGAGGGGTGGCATGTCCGGCTCGAGCTCGTGGGCCCGCATGCGTCTGCCGGAACTGCCCCGGTTCATCCGATGGGGCCGCCCCGTCGAGCGCCAGATCCGCGGTCATCCCGAAGCAAAACTCGCCGCGGCGGCCATCCGATTGCCGCGGACGGTTTCAACGTTCTCCATCTGGACCAGCACGCGGGCAATGACGGCGATGGTGTTTGGCCGCGACGACGGTGAGGGCGCCCACCGGCATACCGAGGCGATGATTGAACGCGAACGCCGGGACTTCCACCACGAATTTACGACGCTGCGCTTCAGGCCGTTGTCAGAGCACGGATCCTGGGAAGGCCGAAGCCAGTACGTTCCGTGGCCCGCGTAACTTTGCCGTCGACAGCACGGTGTCCCAGTGGGCCCGGGCCGGTCGGCGAATGAGTGCTTGCCCTTGTCCGGTCCTCGATTATGGTGAGCTGGCGGCTGCGATGGCCCAGGTTACATTCGCCGGCGCGCCCTGAACCGTGATCAGCAGGCGAATGCCCTGCAAAGGCAACGAGCGGGTGATCTCCTGCTCCTCGCCGTCCTTGCTGCAGGGCAATTCGAACGGGCCCTGCTTATTCAGCCGCACGAGGGCAGTTCCTTCGCCGCCCGAGCAAAGGCCTGAGATGGTCAAACCATTCCGGTCGAGGGGGAGTTCGATCTGCACGCTCTGCTCCGGTCCTCCAGCACCGGCCGCCCCTGCATACATCTCGCGGCCGCCCTGGGTGACCGAGTTGGCGAGTGCATCCTGCGTCAGGGTGATCGTCTCCGTATCGCGCTCGTCGGCGGCGCTTCCAGTGCAGCCGGCCAGAGCCAACGCGACGACGATTGCTGCGACAGCTTTTGCGGTCCGGTTCACGAGTTGCCTTCCTGGGCGGTTCACACGGCCCAAACGATACGCACAACGCGGTTCTTAGCAAAAGTTGGCAACCCAATGAGTCTGCCGGGCTCTTGGCTTGAGACTTGGTGGCGTCGGCGCCGCCGCTCAGCGCTTGGCGCTCAGCGTTCCACGGCGCAGAAGGTGCTCCTCTTTCGCAGAGCGGGTGATCCGGTCAGGGGACAGGAAAGCGGAACCGATCTGGCGGGCAGACTGCAGGCCGGTCTCGCGCATAACCGTGT
>NZ_DALZXY010000074.1:0-18171 GCF_031988865.1 Arthrobacter sp. | reverse complement strand
ACCGGCGCCCCGGTCCCGCAGCCGGAAACGGCCGAAGGAGAGCCGGGAACCCTGACGGAGCTGGGCGGGACGCACCGCACCGTGGTGGTTGCCGGCGACGGCGGCGGGGAAGCGGCAGCCATGTTCGCCCGGCGGGCCGGCCTGCCGCTCTTCGCGGAGCCGTCCTCGAACGCCCGGTTCGGCCCCAGCGCCATTCCTGCCTACCGGCTGCTGCTTGAGGATCTGGGCGGGCAGATTGAGCGGGTGGTGGTCTTTGGCCGTCCCACCCTCTCCCGGCCGGTGTCCGCGCTGCTGGCCCGTCCGGACGTCGCCAAGGCCCTCTACGTGCCCCGGCCGGTGAACTGGTTCACGCCGGGGAAGCGGCCGGAGACCATCATCTCGGACCTTCGTGCGCTCCTCGCCTTCGCAGGTAAGGGAGCACCGGGCTGGCTGGAATCCTGGCAGCTGGCCTCCGCAGCGGCAGAAGCGGCCATCCGTTCCCTGCTGGCCGCAGAGACGGAGCTGAACGGGCTGCACGTAGCGGGCCTGGTCTGGGACCACTCAGACGGCAACCTGGTGCTGGGGTCCTCCAACACGATCCGCGACGTCGACCTGGTGGCGTCCACGAACTGGCACCCGCTGGACGTGTACGCCAACCGCGGGCTCGCCGGCATCGACGGTACGATCTCCACGGCAACCGGGATCGCCCTGGCCAACGGCATTCCGACCCGCCTGCTGCTCGGGGACCTCACCTTCCTGCACGACGCCGGCGGCCTGCTGCTCGGGGACGGCGAAGCCGAGCCGGACCTGCAGCTGGTGGTGCTCAACGACTCCGGCGGCGGAATCTTCAGCCTGCTCGAACATGGAGAACTGGGGGAGCGCGAGGAATACAGTGCCGTCGTCGAACGCTTCTTCGGCACCCCGCACCGGGCGGACATCGCCGCACTGGCCGCCGGCTACGGAGTAAGCCACCAGCTGGTCCGGACCGCGGAAGAGCTCACCGCAGCGCTGAAGGGTCCCATTCGGGGACGATCCGTCATTGAGGTCCCGGTGCAGCGCTCCGGGCTCCGCGCCCTGCACCGGCACGTGCGGGAAGCCGTCAGGGCCTCGCTGGGTACGGCCAGTTAGAGCGGCGGCCGACTGGAGCGGCAGCTGACTGGAACGTCGGCTGACTGGAACGTCGGCCCGACCGGCGAAGCGCAGAAGATGCAGAATGGCCCCGGACAGCAGTCCGGGGCCATTAGTTCGCCTGGGGTGTTCCGGGGCGGCTAGAGCACCTTGGAGAGGAACAAACGGGTGCGTTCATGCTGCGGGTTGCCCAGCACGTCCTCCGGCTTTCCCTGTTCGACGACGACGCCGCCGTCCATAAAGACCACCCGGTCACCGACCTCGCGGGCGAAGCCCATCTCATGGGTAACAACCATCATGGTCATGCCTTCTTCGGCGAGCTGGCGCATCACGGCGAGGACATCGCCAACCAGCTCCGGGTCAAGGGCGCTGGTGGGCTCGTCGAAGAGCATCATGTCCGGGTCCATGGACAGGGCGCGGGCGATTGCCACCCGCTGCTGCTGGCCGCCGGAGAGCTGCGCCGGGAAAGCCTTCGCGCGGTCAGCCAGACCCACCCGGGCCAGGTTCTTCATGGCTGTTTCTTCGGCCTCCGCCTTGCCGCGCTTCTTGGCCCGGCGCTGGGCCAGGGTCAGGTTCTGCAGCACGTTCAGGTGCGGGAAGAGGTTGAACTGCTGGAAGACCATGCCAATCCGGGTGCGCACGGCGTCCAGATCGGTCTCGGGATCCGTGATGTCCACGCCTTCAACCCGGATGATCCCGCTGGTGGGCTCCTCGAGCCGGTTCACGCAGCGCAGCAGCGTGGATTTTCCGCTGCCGGACGGGCCAATAACGCAGACAACTTCGCCCTGCGTAACGTGGAAGTCGATGCCTTTGAGCACCTCGTTCTCACCGAAGGACTTGTGCAGCTCCCGGACTTCAATGGCCGGGTGGACGGCGGACGGGGTAGGTGCAGCTGTGCTCACGCTGGATTACCGGCCTCTCTGGTTGTGGCGTTCGAGTTTGGCGACCAGCTGCGTCAGCGGCAGGGTAATGATCAGGTACATCACGGCTGCGAGGACCAGCGGGGTGGAGTTGGCCGACTGTGACACGGAATCCCGGGCGAAGGTCGTCAGCTCCCGGTCCTGCAGGGCCATGCCGGCGATGAACAGCAGTGAGGTGTCCTTGATGAGGATCACCAGCTCGTTCGTCAGCGGTGGGGTGATGATCCGGAATGCCTGCGGGAGGGTCACAGAGATCATGGTCCAGGCCGGCCCCATGCCCAGCGACCGGGCAGCCTCGGCCTGGCCCGGGGGAACAGCCTGGATTCCGGCGCGGATGGTCTCGGCGATGTAGGCACCGGACACCATAATCAGCGCGATCAGGCCCAGGGTGGCGTTGCCTCCCGGCGGACGCCATGCGAAGGCGATCGGCACAGCGAAAGCCATCGCGAAGATCACCAGCAGGGCCGGCAGGCCGCGGAAGATCTCGATGTAGACCGTGGCGGCCCAGCGGTACGGCGCCACGGGGGAGAGCTTCATCAGGGCCAGGATCAGACCGAGGATCATGCCGCCGATGAAGGCGATCACGGTGTAGATGATGGTGTTCTTCACGGCCACCGTAACGATGGTCGGGAAAGCCTTGGCCGCGACTTCGGGGTCGAAGAAGTTGGTGGCGATTGCCTGCCAGTCCGCGAGCAGAACTACGGCCAGGACAGCCAAGACGAAGACGACGTACAGGATGCCCCGGGTGAGGCGTCTGCGGGTGGACGGTTTCAAGGTGGAGGGCCTTCCGCGGAATTGATGGTGCCGTCCCGGGCGGGGTGTGCCCGGGACGGCGATGGGTCAGTCGTTTTTACTCGGTGAAGTACTTGTCGTAGATCTCCTGGTACTTGCCGTTTTCACGCAGGGCGGCCAGCTGTTCATTGACAGCTGCCACCAGTTCTTCGCTGCCCGTCTTGGACATGGCGAAACCGTAGGATTCGTCGGTTTCGAACTTCGCGGCGATGGTGAACGCACCATCCTGGGTGTGGCCCAGGTTCACGGGAAGATCCTGGAGCACTGCCTCGACCTGCCCGGCCTGCAGCGCCGGGAACAGTTCGGCGTCACTGGGGTAGGCAATGATGTTCGCCTCGGGGGCCTGCTCGCGGGCATAGGCTTCGCCGGTCGTGCCCTGCTGGACACCTACGTTCTTACCGGCCAGGTCCTCAATGCCTGCAATGTCGGAGCCCTCGGGGACCAGGATGGACTGCAGGGAGTCATAGTAAGGGTCGGAGAAGGCCAGGTTCTGCTGGCGTTCCTCGGTGATGGTCATGGCGCTGGCGCCAAGGTCGCACTGCCGTGATGCCAGGACGGTGCCGCCCTGCAGGCCGTCAAAACCGACATCCTGGATGGAGATGTCCAGCCCCATACCGGTCGCAATTTCCGTAATGAGGTCCATGTCGAACCCGGTGTATTCGCCGTTGTCGCCTTCGAACTCGAAGGGCGGGTAGGGGATGTCGGAGCACACAGTCAGTGTTCCCTCGGTAACGAGGTTCAATCCGGAATCCGAGGCGGTGTCCTCACCCCCGCCGCAGGCAGAGAGCAGGAGCGCAGACAATGCCGCAGCGGCCAGGACGGAGGATCGTGCTTTGTACGGCATTGTTAACTACCTTCTCTTGGACGGAGCTGGGCGGGGACCCGGAGGCCCCTGAACGCATTTGGCAAGCAGTCTAGATTGTACGCATGCTGTTTTTGCCCATGTGCCGTGTATTCCGGCCTCCGGCGCGGCGGACCCTGCGCCTGCGGGGACCCGCACAGCAGCCGGCGCGGACCCTGGTGGCCCAAGATCCGCGCCGGCTGCGCTGCTGGGTGCTCCTACTCGCTGAAGTAGCGGTCGTAGATTTCCTGGTACTTACCGTTCTCCCGCAGCTCGGACAGTTGGGTGTTGACCGCCGAAACCAGTTCCTCGCTGCCCTGCTTCCTCATCGCGAAGCCGTAGGCCTCATCCGTCTCGTACTTCGCGACGATGGTGAACGCACCGCCGTCGGTGTGGCCGAGGTTCACGGGCAGGTCCTGAAGCACAGCGTCGATAGCACCGGCCTGCAGGGCCGGGAAGAGCTCGGCGTCGGACTGGAAGGAGATCACTTCCGCGCCCTTGGCGTTGTCGCGGGCATAGGTCTCACCCGTGGTGCCCTGCTGGACGCCGACCTTCTTGCCGGCCAGGTCTTCCAGGGAAGCCACGGAGGAATCCGCCGGAACCAGCAGCGACTGCAGCGAGTCGTAGTACGGGTCGGAGAATGCCAGCTTGTCGGCGCGGTCCGGAGTGATGGACATGGCGGCAGCAATCACGTCGCACTGGTTGGCGGCCAGCACGGTGCCGCTCTGGAGCCCGTCAAAGCTGACGTTCTGGACGGACCAGTCCAGGCCCATGCCGGTGGCAATCTCCCGGGTCAGGTCCATGTCGAACCCGGCGTACTCCCCATTGTCGTCAACGTACTCAAACGGCAGGAACGGAACGTTCGAGCAGACGGTCAGTGTGCCCTTATTAACGAGGCCAAGGCCGGAATCATCGGCGGAATCCGAGCCTGAGCTGCAGGCAGTGAGGCTGAGGGCGCCGGCGGCCAGGACGGCTACAACGGCTTTGCGTGCTTTGTGGTGCATGGAGTTAGAACCCTTAAATCGTCAAAAATCGCCAAAACATAGCAGAGCTGTCGCTCCGGGGTGGGGTGGATCGGGGCGTCCGCGGCGACGCTCCGGCTACCTAGATTGTACCGAAGGGCCGGGGAGCCCTAGCGTCAGGAAACCTGGCCGGAAAGGACGCGGGATCGGTCCAGGCCCAGCGCCTCAAGCATCGGCCGGAATTTGCTCCAGGTTTCTTCCAGCTCAGCGGTTGGGTTGGAACCGGAGACTATGCCGCAGCCGGCGTAGAGGCGGAGGCTCGTCGGGTCCTCAATCACGGCCCCGCGCAGGGCGATGCCCCACTCGCCGTTACCCGCGGCGTCGAGCCATCCCACCGGTCCCGCGTACGGGCCGCGGTCCATGTGTTCCAGCTCGCTGATCAATTCCCCGGCCACGCTGGTGGGGAAGCCGCAGACGGCGGCAGTGGGATGCACTGCCTCAATCAGGTCCAGGGGAGTGGGCAGGGTGCCGGCTTCGATGCGCAGGTCAGCGGTGACGTCCGAAGCGAGGTGCCAGACGTTCGGAAGTTCCAGGACGAACGGCTCGCTGTGGGAGGTCATGGAGGAGGTGAAGGGTTCAAGCTGACGGGTGAGGGAATCGATGGCAATCGCGTGTTCGTGCTGCTGCTTTTCCGAACCAGCCAGGACCCGCTTGGCGTAGCCGGGGTCATCCAGCGGTGCGGTGGCGCGGTCCAGGGTGCCGGCCAGAACGCGGGCGCTGGCCTGCCCGTCCTCCACTTTGATGAGCATCTCAGGGGTGGAGCCGATCAGGCCGTCCACCGAATAGGTCCAGCAGCTGTCATAGCGCAGTGCCAGTTCCCGCAGCACCTGCGCCGTGGCAATGGGGGAGGAGAGAGTGGCGACGATGTCCCGGGCGAGCACGATTTTGCTCAGGTCCCCAGCCGCGATGTGGGCCACGGAGCGGGCCACGGCGTTCTTCCATTCGGACTCGGAGAGAACCCCGGGACGGATGCGGTCGCTGCCCTCGGGCAGCTGTTCCTCTGAGCCCTCTTCCAGATATCCGGCCAGTGCGGCAATTACGCCTTCCGCGTCCAGGAGAAGGTCCGGGTCAGTGGTGGTCTGCGTGACCCAGGCCGTGCCACCGCGGGAGCCAACGATAATTTCGGGGACCACCAGGCGGGACTGGAAGGGGGAACGTTTCGAGAAGGCAAAGGACCCGAACGCTGCCGGACCCGTGCCGGGGACGGCCACCTGGTCCTCAGCCACTGCCTCCGCAGCCGTCTCCGCCCACCAGCGGCGGGCAGCAGCGAACCGGTCGGGGCCGGTGGAGGTGAACCGCAGGGTTTCGCCGAAGCCCACCAGGCCTTCGCCGCGGCGGATCCAGCACAGCTGGTCGTTGCGGACCAGATACTCCAGCAGCCCAATGGCGGCTGACGGCACGCCCAGGGGAATGGTAAGGGAACGCAGGGTCGTCATAGTGCCTCCAACCCTACTCCGACTGCGCGTGCCTCCCGCATTCCGGCCCCGACATGGCGCCCGGACTCACACGTATGTGTGACGAACAGTAAAAGGGGTAGTCCGCCGGTTCGGCGGCCTCACTATTGTTTGAGACAATGAGCGGGTGAAGCGTGCAACTTTGGAAAAACGCCCCGATGAAGTCGCTGCCATGTTTGATGAGGTGGCCCCCAAATACGACATCGTCAATGATGTGCTGTCCATGGGCCAGACGCGCCGCTGGCGCCGCCTGGTGGTGGACGCGGTAGGTGCCCGGCCGGGACAGCGCGTCCTGGACCTGGCGGCCGGAACCGGCACCTCCAGTGAGCCGTATGCCGACGCGGGTGTTTCCGTGGTTGCCTGCGACTTCTCGCTGGGCATGCTGAAGGTCGGCAAGCGCCGCCGCCCGGACATCGACTTCGTTGCCGGCGACGCCACCAACCTGCCGTTCGCTGACGAATCCTTCGACGCCGCCACCATCTCCTTCGGGCTGCGTAACGTGAACGAGCCGCAGAAGGCGCTTGAAGAGATGTACCGCGTCACCAAACCAGGCGGAACGCTGGTCATCGCGGAGTTCTCTTCCCCGGTGGTGCCGGTCTGGCGCACCATGTACACCGAATACCTGATGCGCGCCCTCCCCCCGATCGCCAGGAAGGTGGCCTCCAACCCGGATGCCTACGTTTACCTGGCCGAATCCATCCGTGCCTGGCCGGACCAGGATGGCCTCGCTGCCTGGATTTCCGATTCCGGCTGGCAGGACGTTGCCTACCGGAACCTCACCGGCGGGATCGTTGCCATCCACCGGGCGGTCAAGCCTGCAGAAACCGTAGGTTAAGCGGGCCAAGTGAAAGTCCTGATTGTCGGGGCCGGCCCCGCCGGCTCCACCGCCGCTTACTACCTGGCTTCGGCCGGGATTGACGTGACCGTGCTGGAGAAGACCTCCTTCCCCCGGGAGAAAGTCTGCGGCGATGGGCTGACCCCCCGGGCAGTGCGTGAAATCCAGCTCCTGGGCCTGCCGCACGACGAGGCTGACGGGTGGCGCCGCAACAAGGGGCTGCGCCTGATCGCTTCCGGACGGACGATCGAGGTGCCCTGGCCGGAACTCTCCGACTTCCCCTCCTACGGCCTGGTGCGCACACGCCTGGGCTTCGATGAGGCGCTGGCCCGGCACGCCGAGGCTGCAGGTGCCGTCGTCTTCGAGCGGCACAGTGTGACCGAAGCCCTGCGGGACGATTCCGGGCGGGTCCGCGGCGTCGTCGCCAATGTCCTGGACGAGCGCGGACGCCGGACGGGACAGACGCGTGAATTCACGGCCGACGTTGTCCTGGCGGCGGACGGCAACTCCAGCCGCACCGCCCTGAGCCTGGGCCTGGAGAAACGCGACGACCGTCCGCTTGGCGTGGCGGTACGCACCTACTTCACCTCTCCGCGCACCGATGATGACTGGATGGAAGGCTGGCTGGAACTCCCGGATGCCGCCGGAAATCCGCTCCCCGGGTACGGATGGGTCTTCGGCGTCGGCGACGGAACCTCCAACGTGGGCCTGGGGATCCTGAACTCCTCCAAGGAGTTCGGACGCCTGGACTACCGCAAGGTTCTGCGGGACTGGACCGCCGGGATGCCCGAGGAATGGGGCTTTACACCGGAGAACCAGGTCGGGGAGATCCGCGGCGCCGCCCTTCCCATGGGGTTCAACCGGACCCCGCATTATTCACCCGGCCTGCTGCTGCTCGGCGACGCCGGCGGAATGGTCAGCCCGTTCAACGGCGAGGGCATTTCCTACGCCATGGAATCGGCCCGCTTCGCGGCCGACTACATCGTCTCCGCCGGCCAGGCTGCCGGCACCCCCGGCCGGCTAGCCGCGCAGGCCGCCTTCGACGGCGTACTGGCCGGGTACGCGGACCGGGTCCGGTCCGAATGGGGAAGCCACTTCACCATGGGCCGGATCTTCGCCGGCATGATCGGCAGGCCAGCCGTGATGAAGCTTGCCCTGCGCACCGGAATGCCGTTCCCCGTCCTCATGAAGTTTGTTGTCCGGATGCTGGCCAACCTCGTGGACGCGTCCCCCCGGGGGATCGAGGATAGAGTGATTGCATTGATGGAAATGCTTGTTCCGGCCGCTTCCAACCAGGACGCCGCTTCGCAGCCCGCCAAGGCAGCGGGGAATACCGGCGGTGCCAGCAATGTCTAACCCTGCCAACCCGTCCCGACGAGAAGTTAGCCATAAACAGTGACTGAATCCGCCAATGCCAGCCCGGAAGCAGCCGGGGACGCCGAGATGGTTCTTCCGCCCGGATTTGCCCCTCTCGCCCAGGACCCTGTCCTGGGCCCGGCCATCGCAGCCGGCCTGGAAAAAGTGGAAGTGCAGCTTCGCGAGGCGATCGCGAATGCCGATCCCTTTGCTGACGCCACGTCCCGGCACCTGCTGGAAGCCGGCGGCAAGCGCGTCCGGCCGCTGCTCGTCCTCCTGGCCTCGCAGCTTGGTGCGGACCCGGGTAACGACGACGTCCGCACGGCCGCCGTCGTGGTCGAGCTGACGCACCTGGCCACGCTTTATCACGATGACGTGATGGACTCGGCACCCGTCCGCCGCGGGGCCCCCACTGCCCATGAGGTGTGGGGCAACTCCGTGGCTGTGCTGACCGGAGACCTGATCTTCGCCCGTGCGTCGTCGCTGGTGTCCGTCCTGGGCGGCGAAGCGCTGGCCATTCAGGCCAGGACCTTCGAGCGCCTAGTCCTGGGCCAGCTGCATGAAACAGTGGGGCCGGCCGACGGCGATGACCCGCTGGAACACTACCTGTCCGTGATCGCGGGTAAGACCGGGTCCCTGATCGCGGCGTCCGGCCAGCTTGGAGCCTTGTTCGGCGGCGCCGATGCCCAGACCGTCCAGATCATGGTGGAGTACGGCGAGAAGGTCGGCGTGGCCTTCCAGCTCGCTGACGACGTCATCGATGTTGCGGGGTTGAAGGACAAGTCCGGCAAAACCCCCGGAACCGACCTGCGCGAAGGCGTCCCGACCCTCCCTGTGCTGCTGCTGCGCCGCAACGCCGCTGCGGGGGACACCGACGCCGCCGAGGTCCTGAAACTGGTAGACGGGGACCTCACTAGCGACGAGGCACTGGCCGACGCGGTGGCAGCCGTCCGCGGCGACCGTGCGACGGCGCAGGCCTGGGAAGTGGCCCGTCAATGGGCGGCCGACGCCGTGGCAGCACTGGACCCGATGCCGGATTCCGTGGTCAAGGCATCTCTGGTGGCGTTCGCTGAAGCCGTGGTGGAGCGCGAGGCCTAGCCCCGGGCTGAAAGCCCTATTCCGTTTTTCCGCGGGTGCGAAGCGCACCCGCGGAAAAGGAAATCAGTCTTCGTCGTCCTCGAAAACCCACTCAAACATGTCGAAGACGTACTCGCTGAAGGTGCCTTCTTCGCTCTGCCAATCGCCGCGGGCGTTGTTGCGCCGCCAGACGATCGGGTCCGGGACGTCCAGCTGGTCGGTGCGGAAGCCCCAGACGAACTTTTCATCCTCATCCTCGAGGAAGAGCAGGTAGCCGTCCTCGACCTCCAGCTCGTCGGGGTCCCAGAAGAAGTGGTACGACTCCATGAGGTCTTCGCAGCCGCCGAGTGCCAGGTAAAATTCCCGCAGCACCAGCGGAATCGAAAAGTCATGCTCCTCAAGCATCTCGCCCAGCTCCTCGGCGGGGATGCCGTCTTCGGAGCGCCACTGATCCTCCAGGTATCTGGGAACCAGCGCGCGGAACTTTTCCAGGAACATTTCACTCATTGCGGGGGATCTCCAAAGTTGCAGGCGGACGTACTTCAATCCTAGCCGCGTGGAGCGGCCGCCCCGTCCGCCTTAGCCCGTGCGCCGGGCGAGACCGGGGTAGTCCAGAACGACGCCGTCGGCGTCGACCGTCAGTTCAGCGGTGAAACCGCGGGTGGCGGAGGAATAGAGGACGATCGCGGTGCCTCGTTCCCCGCGGTACGGGGAGACCTGAGAGTAGACCTGTTCACTGGCCACCACCCGCAGGCTGGGCATCTCCACCCAGGCCATGGTGAGCCGGGTTTCGTCCGGCGGGGCTGCGTTGTTGAGCAGGTCCAGGCGGAGGATCGGCATGGTATTCGTCAGCGGGCACAGACCCAGATCGCAGTCCTGGGCGTTGTCCAGCGCCAGCGGATCTTCGATGCCGGGTGCGGGCAGATCAGTCTGTCCGCTGGTCAGCACCTGCGAGTCCCAGCGCCCCTCCACGGATCGGGTCAGGTCCAGGGACCGGGACCAGTCCGCGCCCGTCACCTGCACCTGGAGGCGGCGGGTAACCCAGCCGGGAGAGGTGGTCAGGGTCCAGGTTGCACTGTACTCCTCGCAGGTGGAGGTCCCGCTGGCTGCCAGTTCCCCGGCCCGAAAGGACACGACGGCGGAATCCCGGCGTCCGGGGTCGTCAACGCCCGCCCAGTGAAGGGTCCTGGCGGGCTGCGCTGGCAAGTCCATTCCTACAGAGTAGGGTCCGGCATAAAACGGCACAAAACGGAGGGGTCCGCAGCTGGCGGGCAGCCCGGGGGCAGGGCCATCAGCCTGCCAGCCGGCGGACGTTCAGGGCCAGGTACAGATGTACCCGGTCCCCCGTGACGGCTGGGTCGTAGCCGGAGAGGTCAGCGATCTGTGAGAGCCGGTACCGCACAGTGTTGCGGTGCAGGCCCAGTTCGTGGGCCACCTTCGCGACCGACCCGTTGAGCGCCAGGTACGTCTCCAGGGTGGTCACCAGTTCAGCGTCGTGGGCAGTATCAAAAGCGAGCAGGGGCTCCAGGGCCTCCGCCGCGAGATCAGCCAGCGGCACATCCCGGCTGGCCATCAGCAGCGAAGCCAGGCTCAGCCGGTCCGGCTGGTTGACCGCTGCGCCGCGGAGCAGTCCTTCCTTGGCCTCGTAATAGCCCCAGCGCAGGCCGGCCGGGTCGGCGTACGCCCCGCCGAGGCCGACCTTGGCGGTCAGTCCCGCGTCGCGGAGGTAGCTGCTGAGCGCTGCTGCCAGCTCCGAGGGATTGCCGTCTGGAAACAGGATGACGAGCCGGTCTTCGAGGATGGCGGTCACGGCCGGGTCGAAGCCGGCGGGGAGGGGCAGGGAGGGAAGGGAACGGGCCTGCGAGGGTGCGGTCTCCACGAGCAGGGTGAGTTGTCTCCGGTCCGTGCTGACACCGGAGGAGCGCAGCCGGTGCACGGCGTCCTGGCCGCTGAGCTTGCCGGCAACGATGTCCGCAAGCAGCTGGCCGTTGACTGCCCGCTCACGCATGCGGCGCCGGGCCTGGTTGTTGAGTTCGACGCTGATCAGGCTCTGCGCATAGGCAATAAGGTCCGGCTGGCGGAACGGTTCCGCTACCGCCAGGGTGCAGCGGTCGCGCATCCCGGTGGCGATGGGCTTGCTGTGCCAGATGGCTCCCGGTGTGCTCTCGCCGGCGGAATAGATTAGGGCGCCGTACTGGTGCAGGGCCACCTCAGTGCCGAGGATCTGCGCGAGTTCGCGGAGCAGCCCGCCGAGGCCCTGCCCGGAAAGGAGCGCCTTGGCCAGCACCTGGTGGCCGGAGAGGAGATCGTGGAGCTGCCCCACGTGGTCGGCCGAGAGCGCGTCGGCCACGAGCTTTCCGACGGCCATAAACGGTGTCTTATAGGGAACTTCAAAGACCGGCAGTCCCAGCCGGTTGGCTTCTTCCACCAGCGGTCCCGGTACCCGGTCCTGGCTGAGTCCGGTGCCAAAGCCAATGGCCAGGGCGCCTGCCCGGTGCACGCTCTCTACGAAGCGGCGCTGCACTGCCCCCGTACGCTGCCGCATTCCGGTGGTGAGGACCACCTCTCCTCCGCTCAGGAAGGGCGCGGGGTCTTCGAGCTCCGTGACAGCGATCCACTGCACCGGCGCCGGATCGATTGCCGCGGTGCCGCGTACAGCCAGGGCTAGGTCTTCGGCAGCGAGGAGATCGGAAAGAGAGATAGGCACGCAACAACTATAAACTGCTGGGATTGGGCATTTGCACGTACAGTCAGGACAATCATTGTGCGGGTGGCCGTCCCCCGGCAGTGCAGCAGACGCGTAAGTTGGGGAACACTGCGGACTGACGCCGCCCCTCACTTTGTTCCTGAAAGGCAGAACCATGAGCACATCAGCCATCGAACCGACTTACCGGCTGGAGCAGAAGCGGAATATCACCGGGGCGTTCCCCGGTCCGAAGTCCGCTGCGCTGAGCGAACGCCGTGCCGCCGTGGTGGCCAAGGGCGTCGCTTCCAGTGTTCCGGTCTACGTCCAGGACGCCGACGGCGGAATCATCCAGGACGTCGACGGCAACTCCTTCATCGACCTGGGCTCCGGCATCGCCGTGACCAGCGTGGGTGCCTCCGACCCGGCAGTCGTTGCCGCTGCCCAGGAGCAGGTTGCCCGGTTTACGCACACCTGCTTTATGGTCACCCCGTACGAAGGCTACGTGGAGGTCGCTGAGAAGCTGGCCGAACTGACCCCGGGCAGCCACGAAAAGCGCACCGTGCTCTTCAACTCCGGCGCCGAAGCCGTGGAGAACGCCATCAAGATCGCCCGTTCGGCCACCGGCCGCCAGGCAGTCGTCGCCTTCGACCACGCCTACCACGGCCGCACCAACCTCACCATGGGCCTGACCGCCAAGGCCATGCCCTACAAGACCGGTTTCGGTCCGTTCGCTTCCGAGATCTACCGGATGCCGATGAGCTACCCCTTCCGCGAGGAAAACCCGGAGATCACCGGCGTTGAAGCCGCTAACCGGGCCATCCTTGCCATCGAGAAGCAGATCGGCGCAGACCAGCTGGCTGCGCTGCTTATCGAACCGATCCAGGGCGAAGGCGGCTTCATCGTTCCGGCTGAGGGCTTCCTGCCCCGCCTGTCCGAGTGGGCCAAGGAAAACGGCATCGTTTTCATTGCCGACGAAGTGCAGTCAGGCTTCTGCCGGACCGGCGAATGGTTCGCCGTCGATCACGAGGGTGTTGTCCCGGACATCCTGACCATGGCCAAGGGCATCGCCGGCGGCATGCCGCTCTCCGCGGTCACCGGCCGGGCCGATCTGCTCGACGCCGTGCACCCCGGCGGCCTGGGCGGAACCTACGGCGGTAACCCGGTGGCCTGTGCCTCCGCACTCGCTGCCATCGAAACCATGAAGTCCCAGGATCTGGCCGGCCGCGCCCGCCACATCGAGGAGATCACGGTTCCGCGCATGAGCAAGGTTGCCGAGGAAACCGGTGTGATCGGCGAGGTCCGCGGCCGCGGTGCCATGCTGGCCCTGGAACTCGTGAAGCCGGGTACCAAGACTCCCGACGCTGATGCAGCCAAGGCCATCGCCGCTGCCTGCCTGGCAGAGGGTGTCATCATCCTCACCTGCGGCACGTACGGCAACGTCATCCGCCTGCTGCCCCCGCTGGTTATCAGCGACGAGCTGCTCTCCGACGGCCTTGACGTGCTGGAAGCGGCTATCCGCGCCCAGGCCTAGGGCAGGCGGGGCGCTCCGGCGCCAATGACCTGAGCCAATGACCTGAGAAGGGGCGGTGCCCGGTTTTTATACCGGGCGCCGTCCCTTTTTTGGTTTTCGGTTTCGCCCCGCAGCGCCGCTAGCTGCTGGGCTGCTGCCGGGTTCCCGGCGACGAGAATCCGTGGATCAGGGCGCCAAGCCCTGCCTCGAAAGCCTCCTCGGCCGCCTCGCCGCCAATCCGCGCTGCAGCGGCAGCCACCGCCGCGGTGAACCGGGGGCTTTCGTCAGTTAAGGGGCCGGTATCAAAAATGTCCTCCGGCGCCACGGCGTCGAACGCTGATCCGAAGATGAAGGATTCCAGCGCCACAATCGCCGGGACGATTCGGGCTTCTTCCCATCCGGCACGCAGGAAGCCTGCCGTCACGGCCTCGTACATCGCCAGGGTGCGCGGCGCTCCGCCCACCTGCAAAACCGCGATGACGGGGATCAGCGGGGTGTGCTGGATGAAAACGTCCCGGTAGGAGCTGGCCCAGATGCGAACGGCTTCCTCCCACGTCCGGCCGGTAAACCCGCTGACGTCCACCTTGGCCATGAGATCGTCCTGGATCCACCGCAGGACCTCCTGCTTGGAGGAGGCATGGTTGTACAGTGCCGACGGCGCAACCTGGAGCTTTGCGGCCAGCGAAGACATGGTGAAGCCGCCGTAGCCACGGACACCGATAACGTCCAGGGCTGCCTTGGTGATGTTTTCCCTGGTCAGGACGCGATGGTGCGGCCGCCCCGCAGCTCGCTTGGTGCGTGTTGGCGGCATCACAGTTCCTCCAAAGGTCTCCGGGCATCGGAGCCCAAAAATTAATATTCGCACAAAGTCTCTCTCCATGCCGGGGGTCAGCTAGAGTGTCGATACAAAATGAACGCTATTCATTTATAGGCTTTCATTTTTGCGCGGCCGGCGGTCGGCCGCGGGAGAGAGGAAATACAGTGCAAAACCTGGAACGCGACGTAGTCATCATCGGCGCAGGCCCCTCCGGCCTGACAACTGCCCGGAAGCTGAAGGCCGCAGGCCTGAGCGTTGCCGTGCTGGAAGCCCGCGACCGCGTGGGCGGCCGCACCTGGTCGGACACGATCGACGGTGCCTTCCTCGAAATCGGTGGACAGTGGATCTCCCCGGACCAGGAGGTCCTGAGCGAACTGGTGGAGGAACTGGGACTGGAAACCTTCGCCCGCTACCGCGAAGGCGAGTCCGTCTACATCGGGTCGGACCACCGCGCTGTCCGTTACACGGGGGAGATGTTCCCGGTCGCCGAAGAGACGGCCAAGGAAATGGAACGGCTCATCAACCTGCTTGACGAGCTGACGGCCAAGACCGATCCGGCCGCACCGTGGACGCACCCGGATGCCCGCGAGCTGGACACCATCTCCTTCCACCACTGGCTGCGCAGCCAGTCCTCCGACGAAGAAGCCTGCAACAACATCGGGCTGTTCGTGGCCGGTGGCATGCTCACCAAGCCGGCGCATTCCTTCTCCACTCTGCAGGCGCTGCTGATGTCCGCCTCGGCCGGGTCCTTCTCCAACCTCGTGGACGAAGACTTCATCCTCGACCGCCGCGTTGCCGGTGGCATGCAGCAGGTTTCGGAGCGGATGGCCGCAGAACTGGGCGACGACGTCGTCCTGAACTCTCCGGTCCGCACGCTGCGCTGGTCCGAAGGTGCCGAGGGCACTTCCGTCACCGCCATTGCCGACGGCGTCAGCGTCACCGCACGCTTCGCGGTCATGGCCGTGCCGCCGAACCTCTACTCCCGGGTTTCCTTCGAGCCCCCGCTGCCGCGCCGCCAGCACCAGATGCACCAGCACCAGTCCCTGGGCCTGGTCATCAAGGTCCACGCCGTCTACGCAACCCCGTTCTGGCGGGACAAGGGCCTGTCCGGCACCTGCTTCAGCGCGCACGAGCTGGTCCAGGAGGTCTACGACAACACCAACCACGGCGACCCCCGCGGCACCCTGGTGGGCTTCGTGTCCGACGAAAAGGCCGACCGGATGTTCGAACTGAGCGCAGAAGAGCGCAAGCAGGCCATCCTTGAATCCATCGCCGGCTACCTGGGCGAAGAGGCCCTGTCCGCCGAGGTCTACTACGAGTCCGACTGGGGCTCGGAGGAATGGACCCGCGGTGCCTACGCCGCCAGCTTCGACCTCGGCGGCCTGCACCGCTACGGTCCGGACCAGCTGGTTCCCGTTGGCCCCATCTACTGGTCCAGCTCCGATCTGGCAGCCGAGGGCTACCAGCACGTCGACGGTGCCGTCCGGATGGGTGCACAGACCGCAGCCCGGATCCTGTCCCGGTTCAAGGGCTAAGCAACCGGTGCGCTACGTAGTCGGCTATGCCGCCACGGAACGGGGCCGGGATGCCCTGAACCTGGCCTGCGCGCTCGCGCGCAGCCAGGGCGCGTCCCTGGACCTCGTCATGATCGACCCGGAACAGTCGCCGTACACGGCGGTTTACCCGCCGGACCGGTCCTACGCCACGCTCTTGGCTGAACAGCTGGGGTCCTGGTTGGACGAGGCCCTGGCCATGGTGCCGGAGGATATTGAGGCACGGGGACACATCCGGGGTGCCGATTCCGACGCACGTGGCCTCATTGACGCAGCAGATGAATTCGGCGCCGGCCTGATTGTGGTCGGCGCCGGAAGCAACGGGCTGTTCAAGCGCTACACAGTGGGCAGCGTTGCCAATGCACTGCTGCACGCCGCCCACGTCCCCGTGGCGCTGGCACCGCGCGGCTACAGCCGCACAGAACCGGTTACCCGGGTGACCTGTGCAGTTGGTGAGCGGCGCGGTGCCGAAGACGTCCTCGAAGTCGGTGCTGCATCGGCCGCCCAGCGCGGCCTGCCGCTGCGCCTGCTTTCGCTCCTTGCGCTGGACTCCACGGAGAGCGCGGCCCTGGACGAGGCACGGACGCACGTGGCCGACCGCGTGGCCAAGGCACAAGTACTCACCCACGGGCGCAGCGAAGTCACCGGCGCGGTTGCGCAGGGGCGCACGATCGAAAACGCCGTCGACAACCTCGATTTCGATGACGGGGAAATCTTCATTATCGGCTCCAGCCGCCTGGCCCTGCATAACCAGCTGTTCCTGGGGACCACGGCGTCGAAGGTGCTGCGCAGCCTGCCCGTACCCATGGTCGTGGTTCCCCGCGGCTACACTGGGACGCCGGACGGCACCGTTGCCGCAACGCAGCCGGCCGCACCCGCACCGCAGTCAGGAGAACCGCAATGAGCGCCAAGACACGAGCATCAGCGCGCCCTGGCGCCGGGGGAAGCGGGCTCTCCAGCAAGGGGCTGAAAGGCGGGCAGGTCGGGCTGATCGGCGCCGTCGTCATCGGCATCTCCTGCATCGCTCCGGCCTACACCCTCACCTCCGGGCTCGGCCCAACGATCTCCGAAGTTGGAGTCCAGCTTCCGGCGATCTTCCTGGTCGGCTTTATCCCGATGATCCTGGTAGCCATCGGGTACCGGGAACTAAACACCGCCATGCCGGACTCGGGCACGTCCTTCACCTGGGCGTCCCGGGCGTTCGGGCCCTGGGTCGGCTGGATGGGTGGCTGGGGGCTGATCACCGCGACCATCATCGTGCTCTCGAACCTGGCGGCCGTCGCGGTGGACTTCTTCTATCTGATGCTCGCGCAGGTGACAGGCAACGACGCCCTTGCGGACCTGACCAATAACCTCCCGCTGAACATAGCGACGACGCTGGTGTTCATTGGTGTGGCGTGCTGGATTTCCTACCGCGGCGTCGAGACGACCAAAACAGTGCAGTACGTCCTGGTCGCCTTCCAGCTGGTCGTGCTTACCTGGTTCTCGGTGTCCGCGTTTATCCACGTGGGCAACGGCACCGCCTTTGACGCCACCCAGATCAGCGCCTCGTGGTTCAATCCCTTCGCGGTCGAATCGTTCTCCGCATTTGCCGCCGGGGTCTCCCTCTCAATCTTCGTGTACTGGGGATGGGACGTAACCCTCACCATGAACGAGGAAACCAAGGACCCGGAAAAGACGCCGGGCCGTGCCGCTACGGCCACGGTTTTTGTGATCGTGCTGATCTACATGATGATCGCGCTTGCCGTGATCTCCTACGCCGGCGTCGGCGACGGAGAGCTCGGGGCAGGGAACCCGGATAACCAGGAGAGCATTTTCGCTGTGCTGGCCGGCCCCGTGATGGGCCCGTTCGCCATCCTGATGTCCCTGTCCATCCTGAGCAGCTCGGCCGCTTCGCTGCAGTCCACGTTCGTCTCTCCGGCACGCACGCTGCTGGCGATGGGACATTACCGTGCCCTGCCCCGCAGCTTCAGCAGGATCAGCCCTGCCCACAAGTCACCGGGGTATGCCACTGTGGCGGCCGCAGTGGCCGCGGCCGGGTTCTACGTCATCACCAGGCTTCTGTCCGAGAACGCCCTCTGGGACACGATTACCGCGCTTGGCCTGATGATCTGCTTCTACTACGGTCTGACGGCTCTGGCCTGTGTCTGGTACTTCCGCCGCGAAGCCTTCAGCAGCGTCCGCAACTTCCTGGTCAAGAT
>NZ_DALZXY010000073.1:0-18308 GCF_031988865.1 Arthrobacter sp. | reverse complement strand
CCGGGGCTTCCTTGTTCCAAGGACCGGGCATAGCAGGGGCGCTGGCCGTCCCGCTCCTGTCCCGCCGGCTTCGAACCCGGACGCTGCTGTGGCTGACCGGCGCGGCGTGGGCCGTGCTGCCGGTGGGTCTGCTGCTGGCACCGGCCGGATGGGCGGCGTGGGTCACCATCGGCGGCGTAGCGCAGGGCGCCGGAATTACCGTCCTGTTCCTGATCATGGTGCGTCTGGGGGGCTCGGCCCGGCAGTCCGGCCAGATTTCGGCGCTGGTGCAGGGTGGCGGCTACCTGGTCGCCGCCACAGGCCCCGTGATCCTTGGGAGCCTGCACAATGCGACGGATGCCTGGGGCCTTCCCCTGGCCGTGGTGGGAGTCAGCATTACTGCGCTGCTGGTTGGTGGAACGGCGGCAGCCGCCGCGTCCGACGCCGCGGCGAGGGGCAGCCGCCGCACAGCGGAAATCCCCTAAGGACCGCCTGGCTGTGTCCAGGCCGCAGGCCTCCCTGTTGCTCAGCCAGCCGGCCCGGCTATCGTTCGTGTAGGGCCGGGCACCCCGGCGCCGTCCGCCTGAGCGGGAGAGGGCGATGAAGACAAACTTTGACCGGTACCGGCAGATGGCCGAAATCCTCTACCGCAACGGGCTTGGCTATCTGGTGTCCGTATCCGGCCTGGAATCCCGGCTCCCGTTCCGTAAACGCCAGGACGACGACGATGCTGCCCCCACAATGGCCAGCCCCGAATACCTGCGGCGGGCGCTGGAAGAACTGGGCCCAACCTATGTGAAGCTCGGGCAGCTGCTCTCCACCCGGTCCGATCTGCTTCCCCCCGCGTACATGGAAGAGCTGGCCAAGCTCCAGGACAACGTTGCACCTGCGCCCTGGGACGAAGTGCGGGAGGAGCTCCGCCAGGAACTGGGCGACGATCCGCTCAACGTGTTTGCTTCTTTCGACACCACCCCCATTGCGAGCGCCTCGATTGGCCAGGCCTACAGTGCCCGGCTGCGGGACGGCACAGACGCGGTGGTCAAAGTCCGGCGGCCAGGAATTGTCCCCGAGGTGGAAGCGGACCTGTCGATCCTGCAGTCCCTCGCCTCGCACGCCAGCAAGCGCTGGGAGGCGGCGCGCGACTATGACGTCAAGGGCTTTATAGACGAGTTTGCCTTCACGCTCCGGCAGGAACTGGACTATGTGGCGGAAGGCCGCAACGCCGACCGTTTCGCGGTGAACTTCTCGGAGGACTCCGCCGTCATCATCCCGCGGATCTACTGGGAGCACAGCAGCCATAAAGTCCTGACCATGCAGCGGCTCCATGGCATGAAGGTTACCGACACCAAGGCGCTGGACGCCGCCGGCGTGGACCGCAAGGCGCTGGCCGTTACGGCCGCGGACGCGGAAATGAAGATGGTCTTCGAGTTCGGCTTCTTCCACGCCGATCCACACGCCGGGAACATCTTCGTGCAGCCGAACTCCCAGATCGGGCTGATCGACTTCGGCATGGTGGGGGAGCTAGATGACAAGCTGCGCGGACAGCTCTCCGCCCTCTTCATTGCCGTCATCCGCAAAGACCCGGAACGGATGGCCTCTGCGCTGATGCGCATGACCGTTACGCAGGCCCGCCCGGACCGGGTGAAGCTGCGGCTGGACCTGTCCCAGCTCATCCGGCTGTATTCGAACCGCACGCTCGGAGACGCTCCGGTGGGCAAGATCATCAGCCAGGGCCTGGGCATCATCCGTAACCATCACCTGCAGCTGCCGCGGCAGTTCGCACTGCTGCTGCGGATGCTGATCATGACCGAAGGCATGGGCGAAGTCCTGGACCCGGACTTCAGCATGGGCAAAACCCTGGCACCCTACGCCAGGCGGATGACGATGGAGCAGCTGAATCCTGTCAACTACGCTAAACGGCTGGGCAAGGCCGGCGGCGAACTGCTTGAGTTGGGCACCGAGCTTCCCGGTCAGCTGCAGCGCCTGATCAACACCCTCGACTTCGAGGGAATGGAGGTGCACCTGCGGGCCGGTGACCTGGTGCCACTCGTGGAACGCCTGGAACGGGTCGGCAACCGGATGGTGGCCGCGATCTTCGCTGCCGCCTTTATCCGGGGAGTGGGCGAACTGACGCTGGGTGACGCGGACCGGTGGCGCGGCTGGCAGGCACCGCTGATGGGCGCCGGCCTCGCGTCGACCGGGGCCCTGGGCGGGTACCTTGCCTGGTCAGCACGCCGGCAACGACGGCTCGACGCCGGTTAAGCCAGCTGCCCGGCCGGGCACCGGAACCAGGGTGCCCGGCAGCGGACTGCGACGAAGACCCGTTCGCTTGTCCCCGCCGCAGCCCGGTCTGTTCCGCCCGGTTGGCCACTCGGATGAGCACTACTCGGAGTAGTCCCGGGCGTTGTAGAGGTTGAGGTTCAGCGCTTCGGCGATCTGCGCGACCGCTTTGCGTCCCCGGACGCTGTTCCCCACCGGGTCCAGCGGCGGGGAGAACGCCGCGATGGCCAGGACTCCGGGCATCACCGCGAGCATTCCTCCGCCGACCCCCGACTTTCCGGGGAGCCCCACCCGGTAGGCCCAGTCTCCGGACGCGGTGTAGAGCCCTTCCATGGTCATCTCGGCCAGCATCGGAGGCACAAGGGCCGGGTTGGAGATGACCCGTTCCCTGGTGAGTGGATTGATTCCCCGGGCTGCGATGGTCGCGCCCATGGTCGCCAGGTCCACGGTGGTCACCAACGTCGAACACTGGCGGGTGTAGACGTCGCAGGCTTCCATCGGATCCGAGTACATTGTCCCGCCCGAGTAGAGCAGCCACGCGATGGCGCGGTTGTGGAAGTTGGTGGACTGCTCCGAGTCGTTGACGACGTCACTGAGCGCGTTCCTGCGCCCGGCGAACGCGCCCTGAGCAGCCAGGATCTTGTCCCAGCGCTGCTCGGCTCCGTCCGCCCTAATCAGGGACACCGTAGCCATCGCCCCGGCATTGACCAGGGGAGAAACCGGTGAATCCCCGTGCAGGACCACGCTGACCACCGAGTTAAACGGGTCGCCCGTGGGGTCCGCGCCGACCTTGTCGTGGAAGTCGTTCAAGCCGGCGTCCTCCATCGCCAAGGCCATCGAAAAGATCTTGGAAATGGATTCAAGGGCGAATTCGAAGCGCGCATCACCGGCCTCGAAAACGTCGCCGTCGGCCGTGACCACGGCGACCCCGAACAGCGACGGGTCAACCGATGCCAGGTACGGGATGTAGCTGGCGTTCTTTCCGCCGTCGTCACCGGAGTGGTCACGGTGGGCGGTGCTGACCGCCTCCTGAATTGCTGCTTTGTCGATTTTCATACCGGGGGCTCCCGTCTGCCGGTCCGGTCCGGTGTTGTTTTTGGGGGGATAGGCCGCCGCGTCAGGGTTTCGGTCCACCTCCTCTGATCAGTTCGGACTAGTGATAAAACCCCGGGTGTTTCCGTTCGGAAGGCATCGGGGAACTCAGGTTGTCGAGGTAGGCCGTCTCCGCCCGGATGTCGTCAAGCAGGCGGCCGGCTAAATCCATGCTCAGCCCGTTGCGCACGACGATCCGTTCGACTGTGAGGTTCGCCAGGTTATCCGGCAGCGGATAGGCCGGGACCAGCCAGCCTTTGTTCCGCAGCCGGTCTGCCAGGTTGTACAGCGTCCAAAGGTCCGTGTGGCCGTCCTTCAGCCGCCAGGCGAAGACCGGAATGTCCGAACCGTCGTTCAACAGCTCGAACGGACCGATTTCGCTGATGCCGCGGGAGAGGAAGAGTGCAACATCCTGGCTCGTCTGCTGCACCTTCTTGTAGCCGTTAAAGCCAAGCCGGAGGAACAGATAGAACTGCAGGACAACTTGGGCCCCAGGACGCGAAAAGTTCAGCGCCAAGGTCGGCATGTCACCGCCGAGGTAGCTCACGGAGAAGACCAGGTCCTTCGGCAGCCACTGCCGCTCACGCCAGATCACCCAGCCCAGGCCGGGGTAGACGAGTCCGTACTTGTGCCCGGAGGTGGAGATGGAATGAACCCGCTCGAGCTGGAAATCCCATTCCAGGTCTGGCTGGATGAACGGGGCGATCATGGCGCCCGAAGCTCCGTCCACGTGAATGGGTATGTCGAGCCCGCTCGAGGCCTGGATTTCGTCGAGTTTCGCGGCCACCGCCTTCACTGGCTCATACATGCCGGTATAGGTCACACCCATGATCGCGACTACTCCGATGGTGTTCTCGTCGATGTACTTCTCGAGTTCGAATCCGTCCAGGCACATGTGCTCTTCGCTGATCGGCACAAACCGGGGCTCGACCTCGAAATAGTTGCAGAACTTCTCCCAGCAGACCTGGACAGCCGAACTCATCACGAGGTTCGGCGTCTCAGTTGATTTGCCCTCGCCGCGGCGCTTCTGCTGCCACAGCCGCTTAAAGGCCAGGCCGCCCAGCATGCAGGCCTCCGAGGAACCGATGGTTGAGGTGCCGATGGTTCCGGTTGGATCGGGGGAGTGCCACAGACCGGCGAGCATCTTCCAGCAGTACTGCTCGATCGCAGCCGTCTGCGGGTACTCATCCTTGTCGATCATGTTCTTGTCGTACGTCTCGGAGTAGAGCCGGTTCGCGTAATCGTCCATCCAGGTGGTGACGAAGGTAGCCAGGTTCAGCCGGGCATTGCCGTCGAGCATCGTCTCGTCGTGGACAATCTGGTACGCGGTGTCCGGCGCCATTTCCTCCTGCCCGAGCCGGGTCTTGGAAACCTGGGTGTCCTCTCCGGGCCGGGAGAAGACGGGATTGGCGCTGAGGAAGTCCTGCGGATCGTTCTGCGGCATGACATCGACCTCTCGAGTCTCCCGACGGTGAATGCCGTGGTGAACGGCGGTTCGAGTCCCCACAGGGTGCGCGCGCTACACGACTATACGCACAGCGCTTCAGTCATTACTAGGTAATAGCCGGCATCCCACACAGCGTTCGGGTATCGGAGTCAAGCAGCCGGGCTGGGTGTCCCGCTGCCTGCCAGTCCCGGAAACCGTTGAGCGTGCCATCGTGCCCGGGTAGGCTGTCCGCACCATTTGCCTCCCGCCTCAGCCGGGTTCTGCGGTTCATGCGGACCGGATTTACCGGCTGCGCGCGGGCCATCGGAGGAGACCCCATGGCAGGAATTAGCCGACGCGACCGTTTTGAACTGCCCGAACCCATGCGTCGATTCTTTGAAGGGGACTGGGACGTCTCGTCCTTCCGGGTTGAGGAATACCGCGACGGCGCCACGATGGTGGTCCGCGCCGAGCTCCCCAGCATCGATCCGGAGAAGGACCTCGACGTCACAGTAAGCGAAGGGATGCTGCGCATCCGGGGTGAACGCCGGGAAACCGAGGAACACAAATCCCGGGACGGATACCGCACCGAGTTCAAATACGGGTCCTTCACCAGGGACATTCCCCTGCCGGCAGGGGCGACCCAGGACGACGTGTCCGCCTCCTACCGCGACGGCGTCTTGGAAGTCCGGGTTCCGCTCCAGGAAAGCGGCAGCTCGGGACGCAAAGTCCCCGTAAACCGGGTTTGAGGACCTAAGCGCGCACGACGGCGAACAGCCAGGCGTACCGGGCAGTTCGCCGTCGTGCGGGCCTGGGTGTTCCGGGGGCCCGATCAGGCAGGAGCCCCGGCGTACTCCGGGTAATCCGTGTAGCCTTCGGCACCGTCGGTGTAGAAGGTGGCGGGGTCCGGTTCGTTCAGCGGCAGCTCTTCACGCCAGCGGCGGACCAGATCGGGGTTGGCGATGGCCGGACGGCCCACAACGACGGCGTCGCACATGCCGCCCGCGAGCAGTTCGGCTGCTTCCTCACGGGTTGTCATCACACTGAAGCCGGAGTTCAGCAGCACGGGCCCGCCGAACCGCTTCCCCAGTTCCTGCACGAGTTCCCCCGAGGGTTCGGCATGCAGGATGCTCAGGTAGGCCAGTGAGAGCGGCGCGATTCCGTCCAAAAGTGCGCCGTAGGTCGCCCGTACGTCCGCAGGGTCCTTTTCCCAGGCGTCCTGGATGTTGTGTTCGGGGGAGATGCGCAGCCCCACCCGCTCGGAACCAACCGCTGCGGCAACGGCGGTTGCAACCTCAATCACGAACCGTGCCCGGGCGGCCGGCGAGCCGCCGTACCCATCCGTGCGCTGATTTGCCGCCGGGCTAAGGAATTCATGCAGCAGGTAGCCATTGGCACCGTGCAGTTCGACGCCGTCGAAACCGGCTTCCACGGCAGCCAGCGCACTGCGGACAAACACGTCCCGAATGTTGTCCAGCTCCGGTTCGCCAAGCTCCCGCGGAACGGCATGGGGCAGTTTGCCTGCCGGGGTCCGGATGACGCCCTCGATCGCGACGGGACTGGGAGCAACTGTTTCCAGCCCGCCGTTGATTTCCGGATGGGAGACCCGGCCGGCGTGCATCAGCTGGGCGAAGATCCGGCCGCCTTCGGCATGCACTGCATCCGTGACGCGGCGCCATCCCTGCAGCTGGGCTTCGGTGACGAGTCCAGGCTGACCCGAGAACCCCTGCCCTTCCGGAGACGGGTAGGTGCCCTCCGAGACGATCAGTCCGAGGGAGGCACGCTGGCGGTAGTGTTCGGCCACGAGGGGGCCGGGAACACCGTCAGCACCGGAGCGGACCCGTGTCAACGGCGCCATGACCAGGCGGTTCCGCAGCTCAAGGGAGCCAATGGTCACGGGGGAGAAAAGGTCGGTCTGCACGTATTCCTTTCATCACGCACAAGCATTGCGCGTGCGGCTTGGGGTTATTTGCGCCAACCCCGCCGCCTCCGTGCCTATTCCCGGTGCTGCCTGGCGGGGCCCACGTGCGGGGCTACCTACCGGGCGTCGCGGATGAGGTTGGTAATGCGGGCGGTCGAGAGGCGCCGGCCGTCGTCGTCAGTCATCACGACCTCGTGGGTGGCGAGGGTTCCCCCCAGATGGAGGGCCGTTGCCGTTCCCGTGACCAGACCGGAGGAAACTGACCGGTGGTGGGTGGCCCCTATTTCAATACCAACGGCATACCGCCCGGGACCTGCGTGGATGGATGCGGCAAATGAGCCCAGGGTTTCCGCCAGCACCACATGTGCGCCCCCGTGAAGGATCCCGGCGACCTGCTGGTTGCCTTCCACGGGCATGGTCGCGACGATGCGGGTAGCGGACATTTCCGTGAACCGGATCCCCATCCGGACCACAAGGGAGCCAACCCCGGATTCGCCAAGCCAGGGGTGGAATTCGGCGGGAACCCCGGCATCGAGAAGTTCCTGCAGCCTGGGGTGTCCGCCCTCGGCGGGGCCGGTTGGGCCCGGCGTGAAAATGTCGCTCATGCCCACTAGGCTTGCACCTGTGAGTGAAACTGCCAAACTGGCCGCAGCCCCCGTCTCTGACACCGTCTCTGACCCCGTTCCCAACCCCGAAGAGTCCCTCGACGGCCTCCAGGACGCCGGGGACGCCGGGCAGCTGGATACGGCGGCAGATGCACCCGTAGGAAGCCACGCGGCGCCCGTACCGTCCGCGCTCCCGCTGGGCACCGTCAACGCTGCCGGCAACAACCGCCTGTTGGTCATCGACGGGCACTCCATGGCTTTCCGCGCGTTCTACGCCCTCCCAGCCGAGAACTTCTCCACGGACACCGGCCAGCACACCAACGCGGTCTACGGTTTCACGTCCATGCTGATCAACCTGATCAAGAACGAAGAGCCCACCCACATCGCCGTGGCCTTCGACCTCGACACCCCTACCTTCCGCACCGAGGAATATTCGGAGTACAAGGGCGGGCGCAACAAAACGCCCGAGGAATTCCACGGCCAGGTGGACCTGATCATCAAGGTCATGGAAGCCATGCGGATCCCTACCATCTCCCTGGACGGCTACGAGGCAGATGACATCCTGGCCACCCTCTCCGAGCAGGCAGCCGGCCGGAACTGGGACGTTATGGTCGTCTCCGGCGACCGCGACGCCTTCCAGCTGGTCAACGACCGCGTTACCGTCTTCTATCCCAAGAAGGGCGTCTCCGACCTGCCCCGGATGGATGCGGCTGCGGTGGAAGAAAAGTATCTCGTGCCGCCGGACAAATACTCGGACCTGGCCGCCCTGGTCGGTGAGTCTGCGGACAACCTGCCCGGCGTCCCGGGCGTTGGCCCGAAGACCGCTGCCAAATGGATCAAGCTCTACGGCGGCCTTGAAGGAATCCTCGAGCACCTGGACGAGATCAAGGGCAAGGTCGGTGACTCCCTCCGCGCGAATATCGAGGATGTTAAGCGCAACCGACGGCTGAACCGGCTGCTGCGGGACCTGGAACTTCCGGTCGAGCTCGACGCCATGGCAGCGCAGCGCCCGGACCGCGAAGCGATTGAGGAACTCTTCGATGCGCTGCAGTTCAACGCCCTGCGCAAGCGGCTCTTCGACGTTTACGGGGAAGAGGAAGTCCCGGGCAACCATCCGGAACTCCTCCCGCCCGAGCACACCGTCATCACCGCTGCCAGCGAACTTGCCACCTGGATCCGGGCCACCAACCAGAAACCGGCGGCGGTGGAACTGGTCACCGAAGGTGCCGGCGATGCCCGCGACACCGTTGCCCTGGCCCTTGTCACCGACGATTCAGCCGCCTACGTGCCGCTGACAGGTATCGACGCCGAAGCCGAAAAGGTCCTGGCGGACTGGCTGGCAGACAGGGACGCGCCGAAGGTTGTCCACGACTTCAAGTCGGCCTACAAGCTGCTGTCCCGGCGCGGTCTGCACCTCGCCGGCGAGGTGGACGACCCGGCGATCTCCGGCTACCTGATTCAGCCGGACCGGCGCAGCTACGACCTGGCCGACCTCAGCCTCCAGCACCTCAAGCTCTCGCTGGATGCCGCCGCCGACTCCGGTAACCAGCTTGAACTTTCGCTGGACGGCGAAGACGCCGCCGCTCCTGCGGTGATGAAGGCTTTCGCTGCCCTGCGCCTGAGCGAGCATTTCTCCGGGCTGCTCGTCGAGCGGGGCGCTAACCAGCTATTGGGCGGCCTCGAGCTGCCGCTGTCCGAGGTTCTCGCCGAGATGGAGCTGGCGGGCATTGCCGTGTCCACGGAGAAGCTCGACCGCCTGCTGGACGAGTTTGGCTTCACGATCGAACAGGCCAAGGCCGAGGCCTTTGCCGTGATCGGCAAGGAAATCAATCTTGGTTCCCCGAAGCAGCTCCAGGTGGTGCTCTTCGAGGAGCTTGGCCTGCCCAAGACCAAAAAGATCAAGACCGGTTACTCCACCGACGCGGATGCGCTGGCGGACCTGATCGTCAAGACCAACGGGCATCCGTTCCTCGCCCACCTGCTGGCCTACCGCGACGCCGCGAAGCTGCGCCAGACGGTGGAGGGGCTGCGGAAGTCGGTGTCCGACGACGGCCGGATCCACACCACCTACGCCCAGACGGTCGCCGCGACCGGCCGGCTTTCCTCCATTAACCCGAACCTGCAGAACATCCCGATCCGGTCCGAGGAAGGCCGGCGGATCCGCGAGGTCTTTGTGGTCGGCGAGGGCTACGAGACCCTGCTGACCGCGGATTACTCCCAGGTCGAAATGCGCATCATGGCGCATCTCTCCGGCGACGAGAGCCTGATTCAGGCCTTCCGCGACGGCGAAGACCTGCACCGGTTCGTCGGCTCGCACATCTTCGGGGTTCCGCCGGAGGAAGTCACCAGTGCGATGCGGTCCAAGGTAAAGGCCATGTCCTACGGCCTGGTCTATGGCCTGAGCTCGTTCGGCCTTTCCAAGCAGCTTTCCATCCCGGTCGATGAGGCACGCACGCTGATGCGCGACTACTTCACCCGCTTCGGCGCCGTGCGCGACTATCTGCGTGGCGTCGTGGAACAGGCCCGCAAGGACGGTTACACCTCCACCATCGAGGGACGGCGCCGCTACCTCCCCGACCTGGCAAGCACCAACCGGCAGCTGCGGGAAATGTCCGAGCGGGCCGCGTTGAACGCCCCGATCCAGGGCTCGGCAGCAGACATCATCAAGAAGGCCATGCTCGGCGTCGACGCGGAACTGAAAAAGCAGGGCCTCAAGTCGCGTATGCTGCTGCAGGTCCATGACGAACTTGTCCTGGAAGTGGCACCCGGTGAACGGGAGGCGGCGGAAAAGCTGGTGCGTGAGCAGATGGCCGGCGCCGCGGACCTTTCCGTCCCGCTCGACGTCTCGGTCGGCTGGGGCGCGAGCTGGCACGAGGCCGGGCACTAGCCCGGCCGCCACACATTCGAGAAAAGCTGTGCAGCTAATGACTGTGCAGCCAAGTATTTACTGTGCAGCTAAGTGATTACTGTGCAGCCAAAATCAGCAGTGCAGTAAAAACCGCCGGAGGGGGCAGGCATGGATTCAGGATCAGGTCTTCGCACTGAGAGGTTCCGTGCTGCCCTGTCTCCGGTGGAATCGGGCAGCGCCGATGAACGGACCGTAGCCTGGCTCCAGTCCGTGGCCCTCGGATTCCACGAACCGCGCTACGAGTCCAAGCACGTCAGTGCCCTGGTAGAGGCCTACGATGCGGACGGCCGCTGGCTGACGGGCGTGTACGACGACGCTGCCCCGGTACACGCCTGGAATCCCGCCGCGCCGGTGGCCACCTACGCCACCATGACCCATGAGCTGAACACCGGCGGTTCCCTGCTTCCGGCGCATCAGATCACCTCTGTCAGCGTCCGCCCCACCCACCGGCGGCGCGGAATCCTGCGGCACATGATCACGTCCGACCTGCGCCGGGCCAAGGACGAAGGCTTCGCCGTCGCAGCGCTCGGCGCTTCCGAGGCAGTGATCTACGGACGCTTCGGCTTCGGGGTGGCCACCTCGGAAGTGGCGGTGCAGGTGGACGCGCGCGGCCGGCTCGAACTCACTGTCCCGCCGTCGGGCACCACGGTTCTCGCCGACTTGGCGCAGCTGGAAAGCCTGGCACCGGAGATCTTCCGCCGGCACCTGGAGCGGCACCGCGGTGCGCTCGGCCGGCAGATTGGCTACGCCAAACGGGCAGCCGGCCTGTGGGGAGACCTCCCCGAACCCGAGAAGGACATCCGCGCGGCGGTCCACTACGACCCGTCCGGGACGCCGGACGGATACGTCACATACAAGTTCCTGCCCTGGGAGACCGAACCGCACACGCTGAAGGTCCTGGACCTCGTGGCTGTGGATGACGCAGCCCGCCTGGAACTCTGGCGCTACCTCGGCTCCATCGACCTGGTGGAGCGCATCACCCACTCGGCTGCCCCGGACGCTGACCCGCTGCCGTGGGCCCTGGCCGACCGCCGCCGCTACGCCGTCAAGTCCCATGGAGACCTGCTGTGGCTGCGCCCACTGGATCCGGCGGCGATGCTCCGTGCCCGCGGGTTCGAAGCCGACGGCGCAGTGGTGCTGGGCATCGCTGATCCGCTGGACCTGGCATCCGGCCGCTGGCTGGTGCAGGTGGATGCCGGCACCGCCACTGTCACCGGCCTCGAAACAGACGAAACCCCGCCTTCGGGCGTTCCGGTCGTGGAAGCCGGTGCCGCCGCATTCGGATCCCTCTACCTCGGCAGCGTCAGCGCGCAGGTATTGGCAGCCGCAGGGGGAATCCGCGGCTCGGGCGCCGACATCGAAGCCCTTGGCCGGCTGTTCGACGTCGCGCGGGCACCGTACTGCAGCACCCATTTCTAGGACTGCGCCCGGTGCCAGGCCCGAGCCCACTACGGGATACGTGGCGGACGTTACGTGGGTGCCAAATAATAGGTACTGGTTTCTTCGTTTGGCTTTGACCTGACTTGGCGGCTGCGGCTAGACTTATCAGGCGCGTTACGCGTGCTGTACAAGAAATTTCATTCTGTCCATCTCCGGACAACCAAGCACCGTCTTGAACCTGGTTTTTCCGGGTTGCACCCGAGCCGGTGGGAGCACATCCGGAATTACAACAACTTCCACATCGGAGTCCCAACTACATGACCATCACCACCACCGAGAAGTCCGGTACCCCGCAGGTCGCAATCAACGACATCGGTACTGCCGAGGACTTCCTCGCCGCAATCGACGCAACGATCAAGTACTTCAACGACGGAGATCTCGTCGAAGGTACCGTCGTTAAGGTCGACCGCGACGAGGTCCTGCTCGACATCGGTTACAAGACCGAGGGTGTCATCCCTTCGCGTGAGCTTTCCATCAAGCACGATGTTGATCCCGGAGACGTTGTTTCCGTTGGCGATCAGGTCGAAGCTTTGGTCCTCACCAAGGAAGACAAAGAAGGCCGTCTGATCCTCTCCAAGAAGCGCGCACAGTACGAGCGTGCCTGGGGCGACATCGAGAAGGTCAAGGAAGAAGACGGCGTCGTTACCGGTACCGTCATCGAGGTTGTCAAGGGTGGTCTTATCCTCGACATCGGGCTGCGCGGCTTCCTGCCCGCATCCCTCGTGGAGATGCGTCGCGTCCGCGACCTGGCTCCGTACATTGGCCAGCAGATCGAAGCCAAGATCATCGAGCTGGACAAGAACCGCAACAACGTGGTCCTGTCCCGCCGTGCCTGGCTCGAGCAGACCCAGTCCGAGGTTCGTTCCACGTTCCTCAACAAGCTGGAAAAGGGCCAGGTTCGTCCGGGCGTTGTTTCCTCAATCGTCAACTTCGGTGCATTCGTGGACCTTGGCGGCGTAGACGGCCTCGTCCACGTTTCCGAGCTGTCCTGGAAGCACATCGACCACCCCTCCGAGGTCGTTGAAGTTGGCCAGGAAGTCACCGTTGAGGTTCTGGAAGTTGACCTCGACCGCGAGCGTGTCTCCCTGTCGCTGAAGGCTACGCAGGAAGATCCGTGGCAGACCTTCGCCCGCACCCACGCCCTGGGCCAGGTTGTGCCGGGTAAGGTCACCAAGCTGGTTCCGTTCGGTGCGTTCGTTCGCGTCGAAGACGGCATCGAAGGCCTGGTCCACATCTCCGAGCTGGCAGTCCGCCACGTAGAGCTGGCCGAGCAGGTTGTCTCCGTAGGGGATGAGCTGTTCGTCAAGGTCATCGACATCGACCTCGAGCGTCGCCGCATCTCCCTGTCGCTGAAGCAGGCGAACGAGGGCGTCGATCCCGAGGGCACCGAGTTCGATCCGGCTCTGTACGGCATGGCCGCAGAGTACGACGAAGCCGGCAACTACAAGTACCCGGAGGGCTTCGACCCCGAGTCCAACGAATGGCTCGAAGGTTACGAGACCCAGCGTGCAGCTTGGGAGCAGCAGTACGCTGACGCCCAGGCCCGTTGGGAAGCCCACAAGAAGCAGGTTGCACAGCACAACTCCGAGGACAACGCCGCCGCTACGGACTCTGTTGAGTCCAGCTCGACGAGCTACTCCTCCGAGCCTGCTGCATCCGAGTCCGCTGCCGGCACGCTGGCATCGGATGAGGCTCTTGCCGCACTGCGCGAGAAGCTCACCGGCAACTAATTCCGGCTCTGTCCGGAAGGCGTAAGCCAACCTAAGGCGGGTCCCCACTTCGGTGGGGGCCCGCTTTTTCGTCCATACTGGGACCAACAACCAAGCACAGAGCGCAAACCCAATACAGACAGACGGGAAATCCATGCCGCACCAGCACCAGCGGGACCAGAGCGCCCTCGAAGCTGAGATCCGGCGGCGTGCGAGAAACGGTGCGGAGCATTTACGGCCGCCGCAGGCCGCGAACCTCATTAATGGGCTGCAGGAAGCGGAAATGTCCCTGAGTTCCGCGGAGCTCGAGGACGATGAGAATGCGGTGAAGGAACTTCAGGCGAGATATCCGGCCTATTTCCAGGCGGTGGAGGCCGTCGCAGCGTCGGAATCCGCGGCTGACTTGCAGCGGTTCCGCAGATGGCGGAAGGAGCAGCTGCGGCTGGCGCGGCGGGCCGATGGGCCTGCAGCGACGGTTGCAGCCGGCCTGCGCCTCGCGGGAGGAATCCTGCCGGCAGCCGCCCTCCTCGCCCTCGGTCTGGACACGATTGGCCATGAAACGCTGCTGTGGGTGTGGGCGTTCTCTGCGGTTATCTTTCTGCTGGGTGGCCGCTTCCTAAAGCGGCGCCGCCATCCGCTGTGGAAAGGGGTCTTCCTGGATCCCAAGGGTGCCTCGAGGGCGCTCTGGTACTGCGCGGCCCAGGCAGCTGCCGCGGAACTGATCCGGGCGCGTGAGCGTGGTGCGAGCGGTGAAGAAGAGCGTTTGCGGGCAGCGGAAAAACCCTGGGCGCTCCGCAACCGGCAGAGCAGGGAGTTTTCCGACGAGGACTATTCAGCTATCACCGGCGCACGCTGACGGCGACCGTGAACTTTGGGTTCCTGTCTACCTGCCGGGTGGGACCCACCAGCCGGTTGAGTGCTGGCCGGTAGGCCAGATGGCTGTTCCAGACAGTCCAGAGTTCGCCGCCTGGACGGAGCACCCTGCCTGCGTCCGCAAAGAGTTTCAGCGCAATCCCCGTGTGGACGCTGGCGCCAATGTGGAACGGCGGATTCAAGAGGATCAGGTCGCAGGACGCGTCCGGCTGCGTTGACAGCGCATCATCGCGGATAACCTCCACGCGGCCAGCCACGCCGTTCGCCCGCATGGTCTCCGTGGCCGAAGCCACCGCGGCTGCGGACTGGTCAGTTGCCGTGACCTTGATTCCGGGACGGGACAGCGCCAGGGCAGCAGCGATGGTTCCGGTTCCGCAGCCCAGGTCGATTGCATGGCGCGCCTTTCGTGCCTGGTGCAGGTGGGGGAGCAGGAACCGGGTTCCGGGATCGAGTGCGGCGCCGCCAAAGGCAGCGCCGTAGGCGCGAAGCCGGAGCTTCCCCGGTGCCGGCGCGCCGGCTTCCGCAGTGACGGGTACTGGCAGCTCGTACTCCGCACTGAGCGGAAACCGCGACGGCGGCAGCCGGTGCCCGGGGACAGGACGTTCAGCAGTCAGGACCCGGGACTTTCCCTTTGCAAGCCCTGCCGTCACCGATTCGAAGTACCGCCCCAGCACGTCGTTCATGCCGCGGCTCATATGTTTGATCCGCCCTCCGGCGTAGACCGTGGCCCCGGGATCAGCATGTTCTGCAATCAGCCGCGCGGCTTCGTCCAGGGCATCAAGGGACCGGGGGAGGCGGAGCAGGACTACCTGTGCGCCGCCAACCAGTGCCGGCGACAGCGGGTGGTGCATCCAGACAGGGTCCATCCCGAGGCTCCGGGCGTTGCGCTCCAGCGCCTGCTCGCCGGAGAGCGGATCCTGGTGCACCCGGAGCCCGGTGAGGCCATAGGCGGCTACAGCGCCCAATGTCAGGGCACCATAGGCATCACCGATGACGGATACCGCGGTGCCCGGTGTCAGGGACGGTGCCGCCCGCTCCAGCAGCAGCGCATCGGCGGTGTCGTACGCCTGGAGGTTGGGAGCTTCAACGTCGGGCCAGCGCCTGAGCCCGCTAAACACCCCCGCTGGCAGGGAAGTCTCAGTCAAGATCGATCCATTCGGTTCCGAGGATTTCCGGCGAGGTGTCTCCGGAGGTGAGCGCGGCTACCCGCGCGGTGAACTCCTCCAGGGCAGGTGCGCTGTCCGGCAGCGCCACAGAAATGGTGGCTGCCTCGGCTCCGTACTGGGTCCCGCGCACGGTGAACCCGGCGGCCCGAAGCTCATTCTCCAGGCGCCCGGCGGCAGCGTGCGGAGCAGGCAGAGCGCACAGGCGAAGCCTGCGTCGCTCGATGAAGCGTGCCGTGTCAAGGGCGGAGGAGACCGACTCCGAGTAGGCCCGGACAAGTCCGCCGGCGCCCAGCAGGATACCGCCAAAGTATCTGACTGTTACGGCAGTAACGTCGCTGAGCGAGGATTCCCCGAGAGCTGTTTCCCGCTTAGCCAGTGCCTCCAGCATGGGCGCCCCTGCCGTCCCCGAGGGTTCGCCGTCGTCATTAGACCGCTGGACGGAACGGTGCGGACCCAGGATAAAGGCACTGCAATGGTGCCGAGCATCGTGGAATTCCCGCCGCAGGGAGGCTATCAGCGCCCGGGCTTCGTCCTCAGATTCCGTGCGGCGAAGGACGGTAATAAAGCGGGAGCGCTTGATTTCCAGTTCCGAGCGGTGTTCCCCGGAGACGGTGGTGTAGGCCTCCGTTCCGGCTCCGCTCTGGTTCATTCCTCCAGTCTAGCGAGCGAGGCGTCCCGCAGGTTTCGGGTCCCCTCCAACCCACGGCAGGTCAGTTGAGCGACTCAGTGGGAATCCGGCCGCGTTCGTGCCAGTTGTCGAACATGGCCTTGGCGTATTGGCCGGCTGCAATCCAATGCCCCAGCACACCTAAGAGATACAACATAAAGCCGATGCCGACGGCGTAGTGGAAGCTGCCGCCCGACGCCTTGCCCAGCAGGAGAACGAACAGGCCGGCAAAAATAACAGCCGTGCGTGCTTTGCCGATCCACGTGACCGGGACGTCCGGCGAGCCCTTGAAGGCAAACGCGGCGATGACGCCCAGCACCAGGTCCGGAATCAACATCATCACCAGGGCCTGCCAAGGCATCAGGCCGGCCCACGCAATTGAGGTAACGGTGATCAGCACCGTCAGCCGGTCGGCAACGGGATCAAGCCAGCTGCCCAGGGCGGAAACGGTGTTCGTCCGCCGGGCGACGAAGCCGTCAAGCCAGTCCGTGGCGAACACCGTGCCGATGACAATCACGGCCGGGAAGTAGGCTCCGTTGAACAGCAGGAGTGCAAAGACAGGTAGGAACCCGATGCGGACGGCGGTAATCAGGTTTGGAACTGTGCGCCATTCGTCTTCGGCAAACAGCTGCTGGCGCAGGTTACCCAGGTGGGTGTGAATCGTGCTCTCCGCGCCGCGGCCGCCGTCGCCGTCGGCATCTGCCGTCTTCCGTTTGGCGATCCGCTGGCGGAGGATGAGCACCGCAGCGGCGACTGCAAGCGCCCCGAAGAGGATCCACCCGAATACGCCAACGTACTTCTGCATGGCCTCAAGTGAGCTTCTGACCAGGAAACCGAGCCCTACGTAAAGCGCGGACCATGTTGCTGCCCCTGCGAGGGAAGCCGGCAGGAATGCGCGGTAGGCGACCTTTGCAACACCGGCCGCCGCAGGGGTCAGTGTGCGGACCACCGGGATGAGCCGGGTCAGGAAGACGGCTGCCGCTCCGCGCCGCTCAAGCACGTCAACGGCCTGGTCCCACTTGGAAACCCCGAGCTTGCGGATGAGTTTCGTCTCGCGGAGCCGCGGACCGAAACGGCGGCCGATGCCGTATCCCACGTGGTCGCCGGCACACGCGCCGATCATCACCACGAAGAAGAGGACCAACGCGCCCAAGGCGTTGTCGAACGTTGCTGCCAGCAGCAGGACGACTGTTTCGCCGGGGACAAAGAACCCAAGTCCAAGACCCGATTCCAGTAGCGCGAAGATGCCTGCCAGCGCCCAAACTGCAGCTTCGGGAAGTGCATCGGCTGATGAACTGAGCCAGTTCAGAATGTCCATAAAACCTCAGCGGTTGTCGCTGAGAAGTCCAGCACCCTGACTGCTGGAGGAAGCCGGCAGCCCATCAACTCTAGCAATCCACGCCCTGCCCCGGCCTGGCATTTTCAGGTGTCTGTGCGTGGCTTTCGTCTCCGGCGAGGATCCCTGGCCTTTCCGCAGCGGCCTGCCGGGCACCGGGGGAGGGTACCCACCGCCGGACGCTACCGGGATGCCGTCCGGCAAGCCGGTAGCCTAGGGGGCATGCTGAGAGTAGGTCTGACCGGAGGAATCGCCGCAGGAAAGTCGCTGGCCGCGCAGGCGCTGGAGCGCTGCGGCGCAATGCTGGTGGACGCCGATGCGCTGGCTCGGGAGGTCGTCGAGCCGGGAACCCCGGGGCTCTCGGCGGTGACCCGGGAGTTTGGTCCCGGGGTACTGGACACCGAGGGACGCCTGGACCGGCCGGCACTGGCGGCATTGGTCTTTGGGAACGAGGAACGGCGGAGGACGCTGAACGGCATCATCCACCCGCTGGTCCGCGCCCGTGCCGCAGAGATCCTGGCGGCAACGGCGCCGGAAACCGTGGTGGTGCAGGACATTCCCTTGCTGGTGGAGACCGGACAGGACTCAGCCTTCCACCTGGTGGTCGTTGTCGAAGCGCCGCTGGAGGTCCGGGTGGAGCGTATGGTCACCCAGCGGGGAATGGCCCGGGACGCAGCACTGGCCCGCATCGCTGCGCAGGCCGATGATGCGCAGCGCCGTGCGGCCGCCGACGTCGTCATCGAGAACACCGGCGCCGCCGAGGACCTTCGCAGCTCCATCGAGCAGCTGTGGGAGCAGCGGATCCTGCCGTACAACCAGAACCTGCTCCACGCCCGGGCCGTGCCCGCGTGGCCCGGTGCCGGCGCCGTCGGCCCCGCTGCTGTGGGCCGCTTGACGCGCCGGCTC
>NZ_DALZXY010000072.1:18098-18458 GCF_031988865.1 Arthrobacter sp. | reverse complement strand
CCCGCGACATCCACCTTGGCAAGGTGGTGCTCTAGCCAGCTGAGCTACGTCCGCATGTTGGGATTAAGCGGCGAACACCCGCTTTCCAACGAAGAAAAACTCTATAGGACGATTCGGTGTTCGTCCAATCGGGACCATTTCGCCAGCGCCACCCAATCCGGTTTTGATCAGGGGCGATTGTGGGCTAGCATCTTTAGACGTTGCAGCACGTGGAAAGCAACTCCCGCAAGGGCGATTGGCGCAGTGGTAGCGCGCTTCGTTCACACCGAAGAGGTCACTGGTTCGAACCCAGTATCGCCCACATATCCAGCCCCTGGTTCATGTCCGCATGAACCAGGGGCTATTTTGTTTTAAGCGCCA
>NZ_DALZXY010000072.1:8241-18088 GCF_031988865.1 Arthrobacter sp. | reverse complement strand
CAAGGGGCCAGTTTTCGTTTAAGGGCCTTCCACCGGTGTTTGCCCCCGCTGGAGGAAGAGTGATAAGCCGGAACGAAGAGAGCAGCAACGTCCGAGGAGGCAGCAGCATGCATCGAGGAGCTCAAGCAGCGGTATTCGCAGCGGTTATCGCACTCACGGGGTGCACGAATTCCAGCCCCCAGGAACAGGACACCCAGCCCACCCAGCCAGCGGAAACGTCGCCGTCGAGCAGCCCGCAGGAGGGAAGCGGCACTGCAACGTCCGCCCCGGCAACCGGGAGTATCTCCCTCGGAGACGCCGGCAGCATCGTCACGGATCAGTATGGCGGCGAGGTTATCGGCGTCGAGGATGACGACTTCCGTGGCACTCCGGCGTGGGAAGTCGAGGTCAAAGACAGCAATGAGGGACGGATCGAAGTCAAGGTAGACAAAGCAACCGGTGAGATCCTGGACGTCGAACAGGACTAGCAGATGGATGAGTTCCAGCATCAGGTGAAACATCCTTTGCACAGGGTTCCGGCAGCGCCGTGAACACCCTGTCTCCCCGCCTCGCAGCCGTCGTTGAGGCCTTGCCGCTCCGGCCGGGACTCCGGGTCCTGGAGATCGGTGGCGCGCCGGGGGCTGCGGCCAGGGAAGTCGCGGGGCGCATCGGCAGCGGCCACATCCTCGTCATCGACCGGTCCGCAAAAGGGATTGAGCAGATCAAGCGGAACGCGGCAGCCGAAATCGCTTCGGGTCTCCTCAGCGCACGGCACGTCGCCGTGGAGGACTTTGAGCTGGGGCTGGACGAGGAACCATTCGACTTGGCTTTCGCCGTCCGCGTCGGGGCCTTGGACGGACGGCATCCGCAGGCGGGCGTCGAGGCACGGACGCGAATTGCTGCGGCGCTGGCCCCGGACGGCCGGCTGTACATTGATGGCGGGGATCCGCTCAAGGAAGTACAGCTGCGCTAGCGGGCGGCTTTGCATAAAGGTCACCGCCGGGTGACAGACTGGGTTTATGACTGATCCAGCCCTGGCACACGCAACTGAGTTCGGGCGCATGTACTCGCGCTCCCTGACTGAACCTCCGGCGGTTCCCTCCATCACTACGGTGATTGCGCAGGGAAGCACCTCGCTGGCCGGCTGGCACAGTTACATGGCGGCCAGCGCTGTCGCTAAGCATCCAGGCCTTCCGGGAGCGGTGGGCAACGCCGGGCAGCTGCGCACCATCGTTAAGGAAGCCTCCCGCGCTTCCGAGTTGTACCGGGATCAGGCAGCCGAACGCGGGACCCGCGTGCACTTCTACTGTGAGCAGGTGGCACTGCGGGCACTGGACCAGCCACACGAGCTCGCCGAGGCCCGGGCCACGCTGGCCGAACACGGCGAGCACCAGTTCGCCGACCGGTTCGACGAGTGGTGGCAGCTCTACCAGGTCCAGCCGGTAGCCGCGGAGATCACTGTCTGGAACCACGAACTCGGCTATGCCGGCACCCTGGACCTGGTCGCCCGGATCGGCGGACGGCTCTGCCTGATCGACTACAAGACCAAAAACACCGACCGCGACGGCCAGGTGAAACAGCTCGATGACAAGGTGGTTATGCAGCTGGTCGCCGGCATGAAGGCCGAGGAGTCGCTGGTCGACGCCGGACGCGGGGAATGGGAACCGTGGCAGTACGGGCAGAATCCGCTCCTGCTGGGCGTCGCCGTTGGCCAGACAGAGGTGCGTCCCATGCAGGCCAACCCGGCAGTCCTGCCTCAGCACTGGTACAAATTCTGCGCCCTCCGCCGGGTCTGGCAGACCAGCCACGACGCCCTCGCCGCCGGGCAGGCGCTGCTGCCAATCGCCCCGCCCCCGGTGCAGCACCCGATGCAGGCCCCGGTGCAGGCCGCCGGGGCCCACGCTGCAGCAGCCGGGCAGCCGGTCTCCAACTAGACTGGTAGGCGGGCACTTTTGCCCCGTCTGCAGACCGCACCACATCGCGACAGTAAGGAACACACTCCAGATGGCAATCCTGACGATTCGGATCATCGGCGACCCCGTCCTGCGGACCAGGGCCGAGGAAGTGACGGAGTTCGGTCCGGAGCTCGCCAAGCTTGTTGCCGACATGGAAGAGACCATGGAGGACGTAGAGGGCGCCGGCCTGGCCGCACCCCAGGTCGGAGTGAGCCTGCGCGTCTTCACCTACCGGATTGACGGCGTGGCAGGGCACATCGTGAACCCGGTCCTGGAACTGAGCGAAGACCGCCAGGAGGACCAGGTGGAAGGCTGCCTCTCCATTCCCGGCATCGGCTACCCCGTCCCGCGCTACCGCTGGACCCGGGTGAGAGGCCAGGACAAGGACGGCAACCCCGTCACCATTGAAGGCGAGGGCATGCTCGCGCGCTGCTTCCAGCACGAGACCGACCACCTGGACGGTGTCCTGTACATCGACCGGCTCGAAGGCGAGAACCGCAAAGCCGCTCTGCGCGCCATTCGGACCGCCGACTACGATTCGATCGCCGAACGCACCATCTCCGAGCGCGCCCAGACCGTCGGCTCCAGCTTTGGGACCTTCGGAACCCCAAGCACTGGAGCCTAGGCGGCCGTGGCGATGCGCGTACTGTTCGCGGGGACACCGGCCGTAGCCGTCCCGTCCCTTAACGCACTGCTCGACGCCGGGTTCGACGTCGTCGGCGTCCTCACCCGGCCCGATGCGCCACTGGGGCGCAAACGCGTCCTGACGCCCTCGCCGGTCGCCGCGCGCGCGGCGGAGCTGGGCCTGCCGGTGATCAAGGCTGACAAGATTAACGACGACGCCGTTGCCGCCATCACGGACCTGGCACCGGACGCCGCGGCGATCGTTGCGTACGGTGCCCTGATTCCAGAGCGCGCGCTCACGATTCCCACCCACGGGTGGATCAACCTGCACTTTTCGCTGCTGCCGGCCTGGCGCGGTGCCGCGCCGGTGCAGCACTCGGTGATCGCCGGAGACGAAATTACCGGCGCCAGTACCTTCCTGCTGGAAAAAGGCCTGGACACTGGTCCGGTCTTTGGCCAGCTCACCGAAACCGTGGATCCGGGTCTTACCAGCGGGGAACTGCTGGAACGGCTTTCACACAGCGGTGCCGTGCTGCTGGCGCAGACGCTTGCCGCAATCGAAGCCGGGCGGGCGGTCCCCGTGCCGCAGTCCGGTGAAGTGACCCTGGCACCCAAACTGAGCATCGAGGACGGGAAGCTGGACTGGAAGCAGCCGGCCCTCGCAATTCGACGGCGGATCAACGGCGTCACTCCGGAGCCCGGCGCCTGGACCACCTTTGACGGTGCCCGCTTCAAGATCGGCGCTGCGATCCCGCGGCCCGACGTCACGGACCTGGCTCCCGGCCAGGTGCGTCTCGGTGCGGGAAGCGGCGCCTCCGCGCTGGTTGGCACCGGCAGCACGGCTCTGGAACTGAAACTGGTCCAGCCGGCCGGAAAAAAGATGATGCCCGGCCCCGACTGGGCCCGGGGACTAGGCCAGCGTGAGGACGTGGTTTTGAAATGAGCACCCCCAATAACGGTTCCGCGGGGGAACGCCGTAATTCCAGCCGCGATTCCGGCCGCAACACCGGCAACAGCTCCGGCCGCAGTAACACCAACCGCAGCGCCAAGGGCCGGGAACGCAGCCGCCCGGCCACCCGCAGCCACACCGAGGCCGCACCCTCGCAGCGGACCCGGGCAGCGGATCCCGCCCGGCTGGTGGCCTTCGAAGTGCTCCGCGCCGTCTCGGGCGAGGACGCCTACGCCAACCTGGTGCTGCCCAAGAGCATCCGCAAGCACCGGCTGGACAAGCGCGACGCCGGATTCGCCACCGAACTGGCCTACGGCGCCCTCCGCGGCCAGGGAACCTACGACGCAATCCTGGCCAAATGCGTAGACCGTCCGCTCGACCAGCTCGATCCGGCCGTCCTCGACGCCCTGCGGATCGGGGTGCACCAGCTGCTGGCCATGCGCGTTCCGGCGCACGCGGCCCTGGACCAGACCGTTGGCCTGGCCCGCGCCGTGATCGGCGCCGGACCGTCCGCCCTGATCAACGCCGTGCTGCGCAAGGTATCCGCCCGCAGCATGGACGAGTGGGTGGCACTGCTGACCGAAGGCGAGGCAGACGAGGTCAAGCGCTCCGCGATCGAATTCAGCCACCCGGAATGGATCGTCCGGGCCCTGCGCCAGTCCCTGGTGGCCCACGGACGCAGCGTGGAGGAAATCACCGACCTGCTCCGCGCCGACAATGACGCCCCGGTGGTCAACCTCGTTGCACTGCCCGGCCTGGGCGACCTCGACGAAGCCCGTGCCGCCGGCGCGGTGGACGGGGAACTGGTCCGGGACTCCGCGCTGTTCTCCGCCGGCGACGTCGGACGCCTGGACTCCGTGCGGGCCGGCACCACCCGCGTACAGGACGCCGGCTCACAGCTGGTGGCCCGCGCCCTGGCCGAACTGGCGCTGGACGGCTCTTCCATAGACGACGACGGCGTGGAGAAGTGGCTGGACATGTGCGCCGGGCCCGGCGGCAAAGCCGCGCTCCTGGCCGCCCTGGCACACGAACAGGGTGCCGTGCTGCTGGCCAACGAGCCAGCACCGCACCGTGCGCAGCTGGTCCGCCAGGCGCTGGAAGCCGTACCGGGGGAGACCTGGAACGTACGTACCGGCGACGGCCGCACCGTGGCCGAGGACTATCCGGAAACCTTTGACCGGATCCTCGTGGACGCACCCTGCACCGGCCTCGGTGCGCTGCGCCGCCGTCCCGAGTCGCGCTGGCGCCGCCAGCCCGGCGACGTCGGGGATCTGGGGATCCTGCAGCGCGAGCTGCTGAACACGGCCATCGAAGCTGTGAAGCCCGGCGGCGTGATCGCCTATGTGACCTGTTCCCCGCATCCGGCGGAAACCACCGCCGTCGTCGCGGACGTGCTGCGCAAGCGTACCGATCTGGAACTGCTCGACGCCGGTGCCGCCCTGGATGCCGTCAGCCTGACCGGGTCCCTGGGCGCGGGGCACGAGTCCACCGCGCAGCTCTGGCCGCACGTCCACCAGACCGACGCCATGTTCCTGGCGCTCATCCGCCGCAAGAGCTAGCCCGGCGAGACTTAGCCCGGCGAGCCCGCCCACACCCTGAGGAGCCCCTTTGAGTAAGTGCTGCATCAACCCGAGCATCCTGTCCGCCGACTTCGTGAACCTGGAAGCGGAACTGACGCGGATCAGCGGCGCTGACGCCGTGCACGTGGACGTGATGGACAACCACTTCGTGCCGAACCTGACCATCGGCCTGCCGGTGGTGCAGCGGATCCAGGAGGTCAGCGCCCTGCCGCTGGACGCCCACCTGATGATCTCCGACGTCGACCGCTGGGCCCCGGCCTATGCGGAAGCCGGCCTGGCCTCGGTGACGTTCCATGTGGAGGCGGCCGCAGCGCCGATCCGCCTGGCCCGGGAGCTGCGCGCCCGCGGGGCCAAGGCAGGCATGGCGCTGCGCCCGGCAACACCGGTGGAACCGTACCTGGACATGCTCTCCGAGCTGGACATGCTGCTGATCATGACCGTTGAACCCGGGTTTGGCGGCCAGAAGTTCCTGGACGTGACCCTGCCCAAGATTCGCCGGGCGGCCGAGGCCGTCCGCGGCTCCGACCTGCAGGTGGCCATCCAGGTGGACGGCGGAATCGCCCCGGACACGATTGAACGCGCGGCAGAGGCCGGGGCGAACGTTTTTGTGGCCGGATCTGCGGTCTACGGGACGCCCGATCCGAACGAGGCGATCGCGAAGCTCCGTGCCCAGGCAAATGCGGTGGCACGCTAGGTAAGCTGTTTCACGCGCTGGACTCTTTCACCCGCTGCACCATGACCCGGCCGGTTTTGTCGGCGTCCGGGTCCATCACTTCCGGCCACCGGGCGGTCAGCATAAACAGCAGGCCGCCGTCCAGGCCTCCGGCGGCGCAGGAAAAGCAGCCGTCCTCCAGCTGCACGGTCTCCAGGACTGTGCCGCCCTGCTGGACCCGCACGCACCGTTCGCCGGGAACTTCGGCGAACCAGATGCCCCCGGACCCGTCCCAGCTGATCCCGTCCGGGGCGCTGCCCTCCACCCCGGCCCAGGTCCCCTCGGGCTCCAAACCGCCGTCCTCCCGCACCGAAAACGAGGTCAGGCAGCCGGCGTTGGATTCGGCCACCACCAGCGTGCTGCCGTCCGCGGAGATCAGCATGCCATTTGGAAACGCGAGGCCGCCGGCGACCTCCTGCGCTGACCCGTCCGGCCGGACCACCGCAATCACCCCGTTCGCCTGGGGTTCGCCGGCATAGTCGTAGCCGATGCCGTTCACGTACATGTTCCCGGAGGGATGGACGGCAATCTCGTTCCAGGGATACGTCGAGATGCTCCGGAGGTCAGCCAAAGGCACCAGCCCGGCGTGCGGAACCTCCACCAGGACCGCTGCCTCGGTGCCGGACACCACGGCCATCCGGCCGTCGGGCAACCAGTCAAAGGTGATCGGAAACGACGGCACACCCGCCACGCGCCGGACATTTCCTGCAGCGTCCAGGGCAGAAATTGTTCCGGCGGTCCAGTCCGCATAGAAAAGTTCCTCGTTGTGCCACCGCGCCGATTCCCCCATTCCGAGTCCGGTCACCAGCGTTGTCGCTTTCTCCATCGTGGGCCCCTCTTCCGCACCGATTGGTTCTGTTGTGCCAAACAGTATGCTGCCGGCCGGGCAGCCGGGAACAGTGGATACCCCCGGCACCGGTAGGATGAGTGGCTGGCTTCCACCCCCGAGAGGATCCCCGTATGAGCCTGATCAGGCTGCAGGACGTCAATGTTGGTTTCGAAAAGACGCAGATCCTGCGCGAGGCGTTTTTCCGCCTGGAACCCAAGGACCGGGTGGGGCTGATCGGTAAAAACGGTTCGGGTAAGTCCACGCTGCTGAAGCTGATCCTGGAGCAGGTGGAACCGGATTCCGGCTCCGTCATCGTGGAGGACGGCCTGAAGATCGGCTACTTCTCCCAGTTCTCCGAACTCAACGGCGAGTCCACGATCTCCGAGGTCCTCGACGCGCTGTTCGTGGAAATCAAGGCAGTCGAGGCCGAGCTGGCCACCATCGACGAGACGCTGGCCACGGATCCGGAGCCCAAAGTCATGGACCGGCTGATCCGGCGGCAGGCCGAACTCTTTGAAGCCATGGAGCGGCTGGATGGCTGGGACTACCCCCGCCGGATCGACGCCGCCCTGACCACCCTGGGGTTCAGCGAGGCACACCGCACCTGCCCGATCGATGCCCTCTCCGGCGGCTGGCGCAACCGTGCGGCGCTGGCGAAAATCCTGCTCCAGGCGCCGGATGTCCTGCTGCTCGATGAGCCCACGAACTACCTCGACGTAGCCGGCGTGGAGTGGCTGGAAGGCTGGTTCCGCGACTTCCGCGGAGCCGCCGTCGTCGTCTCCCACGACCGGAAGTTCCTGGATGCCGTGGTGACCCGCATCATCGAGGTGGAGAACTACCACCTGCACGAATACGCCGGGAACTTCGCCGAGTACATTGTCCAGAAGCAGTTCCGGCTGAAGGCCCTGGCCTCCCAGTTTGTGCACGAGTCCGAGCTGCTGGCCTTCGAAGCCGAGGGCATCTCCGACCGCCGGGAGGCAGCCAAGGCCGGCGGCGGCGCGCTGGGCAACCGGCTCGCGAAGATCAAGAAGGCCCGCGCACCGCGCCCGGTGGACCAGATCATCACCGAGATCTACGGCGGCCTGCATGTGAAGGACAACCTGTGCCGGGTCGAATCGCTGGACAAGTCCTATGGCGAGAAGACGCTGTTCCGCGGACTGAGCTTCGAGATCCGGCGAGGCGACCGGCTGGTGGTCCTTGGCGCCAACGGCAGCGGCAAAACCACGCTGCTGCGCGTCCTCACGGGCGAAGAGACACCCGACGCCGGGAAGGTCGCCTGGGCGAACGGAGCCAAGATGGTCTCCTACAACCAGGTGCTGGCGGAGCTCGACGACGCCGACACCGTCACCCATGCGGTCAACGCCATGCCGGACAGCCTGGCCCTGACCGCCACGAAGAAATCGGTCAACCGGTTCCTGACCATGTTCCAGTTCTCCGAAGCGGACCTGAAGCAGAAAATCGGCAACCTCTCCGGCGGGCAGAAAGCCCGCGTCGCGATGGCACAGTGCCTGCTCTCCGGGGCCTCCGTGCTGCTGCTGGATGAGCCGACCAACCACCTGGACCTCTCCAGCACCCAGGTGATGGAGCGTGCGTTGCTGCACTTCCCGGGCGCGGTGGTGGTGGTCAGCCACGATCGGTTCTTCACCGAAAAAATCGCCAACCGGCACCTGGTGTTCGGCGCCGGCGGCGCCGCACCCGGGGAGGTCGAGGTCCGGGTGGCCTGAGCCTGTCCCCAAAACTTGTGCAAGAATGTCCTTAACAAACGTGCTCCGGGGTCGGTGTAATTCCGAACCGGCGGTTATAGTCCGCGACCCGCACGTCCAGCCGGAGCCCCGGCAGGACGTTCGGTTGAACTGGTGAAATTCCAGTACCGACAGTTAAAGTCTGGATGGGAGAAGCACGTACAGTTTGTTGGACCGACGCTCGGCGTACCCATGTGGGTGCCCGTTCCGTTGATGCACCGTACTGTCGTACCCCCGGAGCCGCCGCTACGGGATAAGGAACGACATTGGATTTTTTGCGGTGGCTCTTTGACGCGCAGATCCCCGTGGGGAACTCTTCCCTGCTGGTGCGCGAAGTACTTGGCAACATTTTCGGGCTGCTCAGCGCCCTCGGCGGCATGCGCCGCAAAGTCTGGGCCTGGCCGGTCGGCATTATCGGTAACGCGCTGCTGCTGACCGTTTTCCTCGGCTCAATCTTCGGGGACGCGGACGCCGCGAACCTGCTGGGCCAGGCCGGACGCCAGATCATGTTCATCGCCGTCTCCATTTACGGCTGGCGGCGCTGGCAGACCAGTAAGAAGTCCGGTGCCGATGCGGTGACCCCGCAGTGGGCGTCCGGCCGCACCAGGATCGCCCTGGTGGCCATCCTGGTCCTCGGCACCGCCGCCCTGACGCCTATCTTTGGCCTGCTGGGCTCCTACGAACCGGTGTGGGCGGATGCCTGGACCTTCGTCGGTTCACTGCTGGCCACCTACGGGATGGCGAAGGGCTGGGTCGAGTTCTGGCTGATCTGGGTGGCCGTGGACATTGTTGGCGTGCCGCTGCTGTTCAGCGCCGGCTACTACGCGACGGCCTTTATGTACGTCTTCTACGGCTGCTTCACCCTGATTGGCTTCTTCGTCTGGTGGCGTGCCAAAGCGCATGAGAAGCCGCAGGTCCAGGTGGATATGCCGGACCCCACGGTGCGCTAGCCATGACGTTCAGCGACGCGGAAAAAACAGCTATGCGCCAGGCACTGGACCTGGCCCGCGGGGGAGTGCGCGGAGCGAATCCCCTGGTCGGAGCCGTAATTCTGGACCACGACGGCGCCGTCCTCGCCACCGGGTACCACCGCGGCGCCGGGACACCGCATGCGGAGGCCGACGCGCTGGCCAACGCGGCCGCCGTCGGGCGGGACGAACGCGGGGCCACCATGGTGGTGACGCTGGAGCCCTGCAACCACACCGGACGTACCGGGCCCTGCTCCCGGGCGATCATCGAGGCCGGGATCGGCCGGGTGGTGTACGCAGCGGCGGATCCGAATAACGACGCCGCCGGGGGAGCGGCTGCCCTTGCCGCCGCGGGGGTGGACACCTCGGGCGGGCTGCTGGTGGATGCTTCCCGGGAGCTGAACCACCGCTGGTCAGCAGCCGTGCTGGAAAACCGTCCCTTCGTTACGGTCAAAACCGCCCAGAGCCTGGACGGGCACACCGCCGCAGCGGACGGGACCAGCCAATGG
>NZ_DALZXY010000072.1:7168-8231 GCF_031988865.1 Arthrobacter sp. | reverse complement strand
AGACGCCCAGGAGCTGCGCCGCCGATGCGATGCGATCCTCGCCGGCACCGGAACGGTACTGGCGGACGACCCGCGGCTGACCGCCCGCGGCGGGGCGGATGATTCCGTCCGTCAGCCGCTCCGGGTCATCATGGGCCGCACGGAAGTGCCGCAGGAAGCCGCCGTCCGGGGAACCGACGGCAGGTTCCTGCAGATCCGCACCCATGATCCCGCCGTTGTGCTTGCCGATCTCCATGCCCGCGGCGTGCGCCACGTGCTGGTGGAAGGCGGAGCCACCGTGGCCAGTGCGTTCCTGCGGACCGGACTGGCGGATGAACTCGTGGTCTATGCCGCGCCCAAGCTGTTGGGTGCCGGCACGCCGTCCTTCGTCGGGCTCGGCGTGATGACCCTGGCAGAGGCCTCGAGCTGGCGGTTCGATACCGCCGGCAGCGGTGCCTGCCGCCTCACTGGACCGGACCTGCGGCTCCAGCTGGAACCCGAACCGGCCGCCGCAGCCCCGGCCGCCGCAGCCCAGCGCGAACCAACGATAGGACAATGAAGTGTTTACCGGCATTGTCGCTGAGCAGGGCAGCGTAGTTTCCCTGCACCCCGACCCCACCGGCGCGGGCAAAATGCTGGTGATCGACGCTCCGGGAACCTCCACGGGGCTGGACCTCGGCGGATCGATCGCGGTCAACGGCGTCTGCCTCACGGCCACCGCCGTGGACGGAGCCCGGATTGCACTGGATGTCATCGGAGAAACCCTGGACCGGACCACCACGGGTTCGCTGGCGCCGGGCCGGAAGGTCAACCTGGAACGCTGCGTTCCCGCCGGCGGCCGGCTGGACGGACATGTGGTGCAGGGCCACGTCGACGGCGTGGGGCTCCTGCTGGACCGCGAGCACCTGGGCAGCTGGGAACGGCTCCGCTTCGGGATTCCGCAGCAGCTGGCCCGGTACATCGCCGAGAAAGGCTCCATCGCCGTCGACGGCGTCTCCCTCACAGTCACGGCCGTCAGTCCGGCTGCCGAACCGTCCCCGTGGTTCGAGGTCGGGCTTATCCCGACCACGCTGGCGGAAACCGG
>NZ_DALZXY010000072.1:0-7158 GCF_031988865.1 Arthrobacter sp. | reverse complement strand
GGACTCGGTGCGCTGGCAACCGGCGGCCGGGTCAACCTGGAGGTGGACGTGCTGGCGAAATACGCTGAACGGCTGCTGGCCTTCGCCGTTGCTCCCTCCTCAACCATTCCGGCCGGGGAGGGATCATGACCGTGCGCCTGGATTCCGTTGCCGCCGCCGTGGAGGCCATCGCTGCCGGCCGGGCCGTCGTCGTCGTGGACGACGAAGACCGCGAAAACGAAGGCGACATCATCTTCGCTGCCCAGCACGCCACGGCCGAACTGATGGGCTTTACCATCCGGCACACCTCCGGCGTCGTGTGCGTTCCGCTGCCGGGCAGCTACACGGACCGGCTGCTCCTGCCGCCGATGACCGCCGTCAACGAAGACGCCAAGGGCACCGCCTACACCGTCTCCTGCGACGCCGCCGTGGGCACCAGCACCGGGATCAGCGCCGCCGACCGGGCGCTGACGTCCCGGGTGCTGGCGGATCCTTCGTCCGTGGCCGCTGACCTGCACCGGCCAGGGCATATCTTTCCGCTGCGGGCGCACGACGGCGGTGTCCGCGCCCGCCGCGGGCACACCGAAGCCGCCGTGGAGCTGGCCCGGCTGGCCGGCTGCGCGCCCGTCGGCGTGATCGCCGAACTGGTCCACGACGACGGCGCCATGATGCGGCTGCCGGCCCTGCGGAATTTCGCCGACAGGCACGGCCTGATGCTGGTCTCGATCGAAGACCTCGTGGCGCACCTCGATGCCCACCAGGGCGCAGCGGCGGGAGGAGCCCGATGAACGGCCCCGGCGCTCCGGCGCCTCTGATCCCCGGACCCGAGGTCCGGCTGCCCACCGAGTTCGGTGACTTTGCCGTCCGGACGTGGACCGATACCCGGACCGGCGTGGAACATCTGGGGATCTCCGCCGCCGGCACGGACCCCGACGCCGAGTCTGCCGCGCCGCTGGTCCGGCTGCATTCCGAATGTCTGACCGGTGACGTGCTGGGCTCGTTCCGCTGCGACTGCGGTGAACAGCTGGAACAGGCCCTGGCGCTGATCAGCCTGCACGGCGGCACCGTGCTGTACCTGCGCGGGCAGGAAGGGCGGGGGATTGGCCTGGCCAACAAACTCCGCGCCTACGCCCTGCAGGAAGCGGGCGCGGACACGGTGGAGGCCAACGAACAGCTCGGCCTGCCGGTGGACGCCCGCGACTACCAGGCGGCGGCGGAGATCCTGCTCCAGCTGGGCCTGGACCGGATCCGCCTGCTGACGAATAACCCGGCCAAGCGGGACCGGCTCGAGGTCTACGGTGTGCACGTTGAAGCCATGGTGCCCTCCGAAGTCCCAGCCCGCGCCGAAAACGAGCGGTACCTGCAGACCAAGAGGGACCGGATGAACCATCACCTCAACCTGCTGCGGGCCAGTCCCGTGCAGCAGAGCTAACTCTTCACCAACCTAAGGACAACGGATATGAGCGGACACGGCGCCCCCGATAACGACGTCAGCAGCATCAAGGCCCAGGGCCTTGATTTCAAGGTGGCGGTGATTGCCGCCAGCTGGCACACGGAAGTGATGGACGGGCTCCTCGCCGGCGCCCTGCGGGCAGCGTCCGACGCCGGTCTGGGGCCGAAGGTGGTGCGGGTGCCGGGCACGTTCGAGCTGTCGGTGGCTGCCGCCCGGCTGGCACCGCACTTTGACGCCGTGGTTGCCCTCGGCGTCGTGATCCGCGGCGGGACCCCGCATTTTGACTACGTGTGCTCGTCGGCGACCCAGGGACTGACTTCCGTGAGTGTGCGGACCGGGACGCCGGTTGGCTTCGGCGTGCTGACCTGCGACACCGAGGATCAGGCGCTGGACCGTGCGGGGCTTGAAGGTTCGTCGGAGGACAAGGGGTATGAGGCGTTCGCCGCTGCCGTGAACACTGCCGCTGCGCTGCGCGGGGCCGGGGTTTGAGCGTTCCGTTGAACAAGAAGTCACTTCAGGCGGACGGATTTACCGGATTCCGCCCTATCGCGGACCTGGAGACCAACCGGATTCCGCAGCGGCAGGGGATTTTCGCGGTGCTGCGGCCCGCTGGGTTCGAGCCGGTGTTCCTCGCCGAAAGCACCGCCGGCACGTTCAAGCGGAAGAATCCCTCCGTGTCCCGGGCGGTATTTGCGGACGAGTGGGTTCAGGATGCGGACGTCCTGTTCATTGGGAAGGCCGGCCCAGGAAGTAAAGGCAACCGCGGACTGCGCCGCCAGATCCAGGAGTATCTGGACTTCGGCCGGGGCAAGCCGCCGGGACACTGGGACGGCCGGCTGATCTGGCAGCTCGCTGGTGCCGGGACGCTTTTGATGGCCTGGAAGGAGCTCCCTCCGGAGGAGCTCAACGCTGCCCAGGCGGCCTATCACGAGCAGTTCCGCCAGCTCCACGGCAGGCTGCCGTTCGCCAACCTGGTTCAGGCGCGCGCCTAGGTCCTCATTGCTGCGTTCACGCTCTGGGGCTGGGCTCCGCGCTAGGCTCGGGGCATGGAAAAGACAGCGGCCGACGTCGGCGCCTTCGTTGAAGCGGTGGTTCCTGCCGTGCGCCGCCGGGACGCGGAAACCCTGCTCGGCCTGATGCAGCAGGTGACTGGTGAGGAACCGGCGATGTGGGGTCCGTCGATCATCGGCTTTGGCACTTACCACTACAAATACGCCAGCGGCCGGGAAGGGGACGCTCCGGCGGCGGGATTCTCTCCGCGCAAACCGGCTTCCACCATCTACCTAGCGGACGGAACCGGTGCCTACACGGAGCAGTTGGCGCGGCTCGGTGAACACACGACGAGTGTTAGCTGCCTGTATCTCAAGAATCTGGAGAAGGTGGACCTGGGGGTGCTCGAAGAGATTGTTCGGGACTCTTATCAGCGGGTTGCCCATGAAGGATTTGGAATCGAATGAGCGGAAACGAATTGCGCGCGACGCCCGATGTAGCTGCTTTGACCGCCGATATGCAGAGGTTCGCGGAGCTGCTGAAACTTGTGGCCCGCCCTGGGCCTGAATTGGGCAGGAAATATGAGGCGTACGCGGCAAGCCTCGAGGCAGATCCCTCGCCCCTGGCAGTGGAAGAGGCGCGGGAATGGATTTCCCTGACGTTGCAGAATTCGGGCAATAACAGCGTTTTTGACCGGTACGTTTCCGTCAACGGATCCGTGGATGGCGCTCTGACTGCTGAATATCTGCGGTTGGCGGGGAAACTCCGGGAGTTCGGAGCTGAAACGCGAGCCACTGTGAAGCCGAGCGGGGACCTGCTGCCCAAGCTTCCGAATATGCTCCTTCTTATTCCACTGGCTTTCGGTCCCGTCATTGCCATGGTTTTCACCGGGATTGCCATGGACAATTCCGAGGGAACCGCGAAGAATCTCCTGACACTTTTATCCATGTTCCTTTTCCTCGTCACCATGGCCGCGGTGGTGATCATTATCAAGACTGGCCTCACGGCAAGGCGGAAACTGGCAGCCGCGGGTGAACGGATTGCCCGATCACTGGTCCAGGAACATGGCATCGCCGTGGAGCGCCCCGGAATGCTGGTCCTCAATGAGGGGAAGGCCCGGCTCAGTCCCTACGAGCTGCGCGCGATTGACGCCTACAACCGGCCGGTCTACATCACCGTAGGAATGGACGAAACAGGGACCAAAGTCGCCCCGGCGTCTGTCCGGGTGGTGCCTGAGTCCGAACTTTTGTGAGCCGGTGCCGGGAGGGCCGTGTGTCTAGCCCGCCGGTTTCGGCGTCCGGATACCCACGAAGGCGATCAGCCCGCCGGCGATGAACAGGATGGCCGTCGCGAGGACTGTCCGGTGGAAGCCCGGAAAGTCCAGGGCGCCGGCAGAAATGGTGCCGACCAGGGCAACCGCCACGAGCCCGGCAACACGGGCCACGGCGTTGTTGACGGCAGAACCGATACCAGCGTCCGTTTCGTTGAGAGCGCCGAGCACGGCCGCGGTCAGCGGCGCTACCGTCACGGCCAGGCCAAAGCTGAAGAGCAGCTGCCCGGGCAGCAGTTGGGTCCAGAAGTTCAGTGGCGGGCTCGCGGTAAGCATCAGCAGGAATCCGGCCCCGCAGAGAATTGGCCCGGCGGTCATGAAGATCCGCGGCCCGTATTTGCCGGCCAGGTTCCCGAAGTAGGTCGAGAGCAGGAGCAGGGCGATCGGGATGGGCAGTGATGCTAGTCCCGCTTCCGTGGCCGTGAATCCACCAGACTCCTGGACGAAGACGGTCACCGCAAAGGAGCCAAGGGCGATTGCCGCATACGCTGCCGCCGTCACCAGATTCCCGTACCGGAAGTTACGGGCCCGGAACAGGGAGAGCGGCATCATCGGCGCCGGGGTGCGCGCCTCGCGAACCACGAACAGGACCAGGGCCACGATGCCGGCGGCAAGGGGAAGAATGACCGCGGGGTGCGTCCATCCGAGCCGCTCCTGTTCGATCAGGGCATAGACAGTTCCGGCCAGGCCGCCGACGGCGAGGAGGGCGCCGGGAATGTCCAGGGGCATCCGGTTCCGGGGACTCTCCTGCAGGCCCGTCATCAGGAGAAGCGTGATGGCGACAGGCAGGACGTTGACAGCAAAAATCAGGCGCCAGCTGACCCAGTCCACCAGGATGCCGCCCAGCAGCGGACCGACGATGGCCGCCGTGCCTGTCCACGCGGTCCACGTCCCGATGGCGCGGGCCCGCTCACGATCCTGGTACGCCGTCGTAATCAATGCCAGTGAGCTGGGAACCAGCAATGCGGCCCCCATGCCCTGGACGGCGCGGGAAAAGATCAGGAATTCCGGGCTCCAAGCCAGGGCGCAGGCAAGGGACGCGATCCCGAAGCCGAAGAGTCCGATCCGCAGGACCAGGAGCCTGCCGTAGGAATCCGAGAGCGATCCCGCGAGCAGGATCAGCGCCCCCAGGGTGAGCAGGTAGGCGTTGACCGCCCACTGCTGGGTCGGCAGCCCGCCGCCGAGCTCTGCGCTGATGGCCGGCAGGGCCACCGTGACGATGGTTCCGTCGAGGAACGCGACGAAGGACGCCAGGATCGCGACGAGCAGGAGGAGACTGCGCTTGTCGGGAGTGCTGGCTGCGTCTGGCATCGCGCGGGGTCCTTCCGGGGTTTGCCTACATGCTGGCACTCCGGCACCGGGTTTGGACAGGTGCCCGCCGGTAAGGGGCCGGCGGGCCCGTGCCTTCTAGACCAGCTCCAAGCCGTTGGCCACCACCTGGCCGGCGTGAATAACGGTCCGGCCCGGCAGCTTGTCCATCACTGCGGCAGTTACGGTGTCGCCTTCCACCAGGACGAGCTCAGCGGGGTCGCCCACAGCAAGGCCCGGACGGTCCGTGACTGAGGAGAGCCGCTGTGCCTGCGGGGTGATGACGCTGGCTCCGCCGATGGTGGCCACGGCGACGCAGTGTTCGATGAGCTCGTCGGCCCGGAACCTGCTGGTGAAGGCCAGCTGCCAGGTCCGGTCCAGCATGTCCGCGTTCCCGTAGGGGGACCAGTAGTCCCGCTGCCCGTCCTGGCCCAGCCCCACCCGGACCCCGGCGGCGGCGAGCTGCTGCAGAGGCAGCGGTTGTCCGGCCGGAGCGATGGTCGCCATGGAGACGTCCAACGCTGCCAGCTCCTCGATGAGGTCCTGCAGTTGGTTGGCGGGCAGGTCAGCCAGCCCGTAGCCGTGGGAAATGGTCACGAGTCCCTGCATGCCCAGCGCTTTGGTGCGTTCCAGGATCAGCTGGGCGCTGAACAGGCCCAGCTGATCGGGCTCGTGCAGGTGAATGTCCACGGGCACGCTGTACTTCTCGGCGAGCCCGAAAACGATGTCCAGGTGCCGGACAGGGTCCCGGTCCAGGGAGCAGGGATCGATGCCGCCGACGACGTCGGCACCCTGTTTGAGCGCTTCCTCCAACACCTCAGCGCTGCCCGCTTCACGCAGCAGACCCGCCTGAGGGAAGGCGATCACCTCGACGTCGGCCCGGTTCCGGTGCGTTTCGCGGGCGGCGAGGACGCCTTCGAACCGCTCCAGTCCGGCGTCGACGTCCACCTGGGCGTAGGTGCGGACCCGGGTGGTCCCGCGTTCGATCATCGCACCAAGGCAGGCCGTGGCCCGGTCCGCGACGGACGTCTCCGCGGTGCGCCAGTTCCGCCGATCGTTCATCATCATGCCCCACACTCCAGGCGCTCCAGTGTGCGGGCGGAACGGCAGGCCGATCCGGGTGGAGTCCAGGTGTACGTGGACGTCGGAGAAGGAGGGCAGCAGGATGCGCCCGTTACCTTCGACGACGTCGGCGGCGTCCGGCGTGGCTGCATCGGGGATTGCGGCATCCGCCCTGGCGGGCGAAACGGCGGTGATCACACCGTCCTTGAGCGTCACATCGGATGCTGCTTCGCCCCAGGGGCGGACGTTGCGAAGAATAACGGTCATTGGTGGAGTCCTGTCGCCGAAAAGTCAGAGCGTGCGTTGCATTCTCCCATCAAGGGCTCCCTGCTGCGAAAGGATCCGGGCTCCACGGTGGTGTGCGCCCGGTGTCTGCCCGAGAATGAGCAAGGTCCTGCTCAGCCGTCGCCGGCACCGCGCCGCAGCCCACGTTCAGGGAGAACGACATGTCCACAAAAATCACGTTCATTATCGACAACCCTTCCCATCCGGCCGCCTTCGAGACGGCATATCCGGGCCTCTTAGAAAGCGTGAAGCAGCTCCCGAACCTTCAGCGGTACGAAGCCGGGAAAGTCTGGCCCAAAGAAGATGGCACGCCCACTCCGGCTTACCGGACACTGGACCTGTACTTCGACTCCTACGACGATGCCTCAGCCGCTGTGGCTACAGCAGCGGCCGCGGACTTTATCGGTCAGCTCACTGCCACGGGGACTACTTTCACCGGCCTGTTCTCAGACATCCAAGACACGCATTGAAGCAGATGCGGCGGTATCGAGCCCGGGTGCGGGTCTTCACTTTCGGCGCGGCAGCGCTGCTGCTCATGACCACTATGGCAGCCTGCGGGCAGCCATTCGGAAATCCTGCAGGGCCCCGGCCCGTGGCTGAGCTGGCCGACGCCGTCGACTGCACCACTATGGAGCAGATCGCCCCATCGGGGACCCGGCCGCCGGCAGCACCGCCGCCGGCGGCCGGGTCTGTGCCGACGGATTTTGCCCCGGTAGAAGTCATCCGCTGCGTTGCCGCCCTGGAAACCGTC
>NZ_DALZXY010000071.1:0-19371 GCF_031988865.1 Arthrobacter sp. | reverse complement strand
CTGCGGCGTATCCGGGCTTCAGCCGGGTGGCGTGACGGGTGGTGGTGTGACGAGTGATGCGGGTGGTGGGTGGAAAGCCTCCGCTTTGGGTGAAATCGTCCCTTTTGGGACTTCCCTGCCACCGCGCGGCGGAGGGAAATCCCATAACGGGTGGTATTTCCCAAAGCGGAGGGAAACCTGCCACAAAACGGCCGGAGAGTCCCAAAGCGGAGGGAGTCGTGCCCAAAACGGCCAAAGCGGAGGGAACTCTGCCCCAAGACGAAGGCAAGCGGCGGGATGGGGTTGGGGCAGGTGGGTTGCCCCAAGCTGACGGACGTGACTCACGAACTTGCCGGGACACCTTTTTGATGGGAGCACCAGGCTTCCCTGGCCGGAGTGAAGCGCCGGCCCGGAGTTGCGAGCAGCGACAGGCGCATTTGCACGGCACCTTATGGTAAGTATGCTTATAGACCCGATGCCGAAAGGTGAGCGGGGAAGCGAGCCAACGAAAGGCGGACCATGAGCGAGAACCCGAACGAAGAAGAGCAGCTCAAGAACCCTAAGCCCAGCGGCCAGTCCACGGGTGATGACAACTGGCGCGGAGACGCGGCGGATCAGGGCAACGACATCCGCTTCGCCGAAGAACAGGAACTCATCCGCGAACAGGCATCCCCTGAATCCGTGCACCGAGACGATGGTGAGTACACCGACGCGGATGGCTCCAAAGAGCCTCCTGCCGGCCGGGATCACAAGGGCAACGGTAGGCACGGCAAGGACGGAACCGATGAAACCGAGGGTGGTTACACGGATTCCGAGGGGACCCAGGACTAAGGGTCTCCGGCCCGCACCTCGGGCTGGGGTGGCAAGTCCGGCTGGTCCGGCCCGCAGCTAGGGCTGGGGGTGAGTTCGGCTGCCCGGCCCAGCCCCCGGCCCGGCCCCCTGGGCCGTGTCACGACTAGGCGGCGGGCCCGGTTGCCAGCCCGGTGTTTGCCGTGCGCACCCGCAGCGACTGCGGGTCCACCGTCACGGTGACGCTGGTTGCCGCTCCGCTAAGGTCGCCGTCGAGCTGCGTGATGGTTGGTTCCTCCGTGCTCACTGTGACGGTGCGGGCCCGTGAGTATTCGATCAGGGGAAGGTCCCGCCGGTTGCGGGTGACCACCTTGCCAGCCACCGCCGCCCAGCCGAAGACGGTGCGCGGACTCAGCACCACAATGTCCAGCATGCCGTCGTCGACCGCAGCCGAAGGGATGAAATCGATCCCTGCGGGCAGTCTGCCGGTGTTCGCGATCAACACGCTGCTGACCTTCCGAACATCCGCAGCCCCACCATCGGCCTGGATCCGCATCCGGCGCCGTGGTCCGGGCAGCAGCCTGACCCCGGCTTCGCTGTAGGCCAGCCAGCCAACACGTTTCTTCAGCCCGTCCCGGGTCGCAGCAATGACCTCAGCGTCCAGCCCGATTCCGCCCATGACCAGGAAATTGCTCGTGGAGTGGTCCCCGGTCCGGGCGTTCTCCAACACGATCCAGCACATGTCGATCCGCCGTTCGGCGCCGTGCAGAGCAGTCTGGATGCTGCCGGGGAGATCATTCACCGGGAGTTCAAGGTTGCGGGCAAGCAGGTTGCCGGTGCCCAACGGGAGCATGCCCATAGCTGCCGGCTGGTTGGCGAGTGCCCGGGCGACCTCCCGGATGGTCCCGTCGCCTCCCGCCGCCAGAACGACGTCGGCTCCCGCACTTAGGGCTTCCTGGGCCTGGCGGAAGCCGGGCTCAGCCACGGTGGTCTCCAAGATGAGCGGCGGCTCCCAGCCGGCCAGCTCGCAGGCCTCCGCCAGGACCTTGCAGGCAATGTCAGCCTGCGCCTTCACCGGATTGATGACCATCGCAACCCGCTGGCTGGCCGACGCCACCGGGCGCGTGAGGCGAGCTGCGGCCAGTTGCCTGCGGTGCCTGCGGGAAGCTACCTGCCAGGTGGCCAGGGAAGCGATCACTGCGGTGGCCAGGAGCAGGATCACGGCTATTTCGGCAGGCATAGTGGTTTCCAGAATAGCCGCAGCAGGGCGTGCAATCTCCGGATTTGGTTTTCGGTACCCTTGAGACGTGATCGATGTTAATGAGCTGCGAGAAAACCCCGAAAAATTCCGAGCTTCCCAGCGCGCCCGGCTGGCCGAGCCCGAGCTGGTGGACGCGATCATTTCGGTTGATGCCCGCCGGCGCGAGTCCCGCACCCGGTACGAGGCGCTGCGTGCTGAACAGAACGCTTTCGGCAAGCGGGTAGCCCAGGCCAAGGGCGAAGAGAAGCAGGCGCTCCTTGCCGAGGTGAAGGAGCTCGCCGGCGCTGTCAAAGCCGCCGGAAGCGAGGCCGACGCCGTGCAGGCAGAGCAGGAAACGCTGGTCCGTCGCTTCGCCAACGTTGTTGAAGACGGCGTTCCCGCCGGCGGTGAGGATGACTTCACCGTGCTTAAGACCGTGGGCAAGCCCCGCGATTTCGAGGCCGAAGGCTTCACTCCGCGCGATCACCTGGAGCTGGGCGAAATGCTCGGCGCGATCGACATGGAACGTGGCGCGAAGGTTTCGGGTTCGCGCTTCTACTTCCTGCGCGGCGTCGGCGCCCGCCTGGAGCTTGGCCTGCTGCAGATGGCCATGGACCAGGCCATCAAGGCCGGATTCGTCCCCATGATCACCCCCACCCTGGTTCGCCCGGAAACCATGCAGGGCACCGGCTTCGACGTTGCGCACGACGCCGAGATCTACCGCCTGGCCGAAGACGACCTCTACCTGGTGGGCACCTCCGAGGTCCCGCTGGCCGGTTATCACTCCGACGAGATCATCGACCTCGACGGCGGCCCGGTCCGTTACGCCGGCTGGTCCTCCTGCTACCGCCGCGAAGCCGGCTCCCACGGCAAGGACACCCGTGGAATCATCCGCGTGCACCAGTTCAACAAGGTGGAAATGTTCACCTACACCCGGGTGGAGGACGCCGCCGCGGAGCACCAGCGCCTGCTGGCCTGGGAAGAGGAAATGCTCGCCAAGGTGGAGCTGCCCTACCGTGTAATTGAGACCGCCGCCGGAGACCTTGGTATGTCCGCCGCACGCAAGTACGACTGCGAGGCCTGGGTTCCCACGCAGGGCGCCTACCGCGAACTGACCTCCACCTCGAACTGCACCACCTTCCAGGCCCGCCGCCTGAACATCCGCGAACGCCAGGACGGCAAGACCCGCGCGGTGGCCACGCTGAACGGCACGCTGGCCACCACCCGCTGGATCGTCGCGATCCTGGAGCACCACCAGAACCCGGACGGCTCGGTCAACGTGCCCAAGGCCCTGCAGCCCTACATGGGTGGTCTGGAAGTCCTGCCGGTCCTCTAAGTTCGTTCCCTGCCGGGCGCGTAATCTGCACCCGGCAGGGCACCCAACGGTTCACCCATGGTTCACCCGGAGTGTGAACCGCGTCCTACCGCTATTCACCGCTGTCTGTTTATATAAACCGATGACAACTCTTACTTCAGCCGGCATCGAAGACCGGCTCAATTCAAATACCAAGCACCTCGTCGCCCTGGATGTTGACGGAACCCTCGTGGACCATGACGGGCACATGTCCCCGAGCGTGCGCTCCGCGGCCATGGACGCGATCGCCGCGGGCCATCACCTGGTCATTTCCACCGGCCGCTCCTTTGGGGCGGCGCTGCCGATCCTCAAGAACATCGGCCTGACCGAAGGATTTGCCGTCTGCTCCAATGGCGGCGTCACCCTCCGCGTGGACTCCTCGCTTCCGAATGGCTACGAAATCGTGGACCGCGTGGTCTTCGATCCGCGCCCGGCCCTGGACGCCCTGCGCGTCCAGCTGCCCTCCGCGAAGTTCGCCCTGGAAGACCATGAGGGCCGCTTCCTCTCCACGGAACGCTTCCAGGACGCCAGCTTCGGCGCAGAGGCGCAGGCCGTGGACTTCGAGTACCTGCGCGAGAGCAAGGCAGTCCGCGTGGTGGTGTTCAGCACCGACAGCACCGCCGAGGAATTCGGCGAGGCAGTTGAATCCATCGGCCTGCACGGAGTCACCTACTCCGTGGGCTGGACGGCCTGGCTCGACATTGCCGCAGCCGGAGTCACCAAGGCTTCGGCCCTGGAGCAGGTCCGCCGCCGCCTGAACATTGACCCCCAGCACACGGTGGCCATGGGTGACGGGCGCAACGACATAGAGATGCTTGGTTGGGCAGCCCGCGGCGTAGCCATGGGCCAGTCACCGCAGGAAGTCATCGACGCGGCCTCGGAAGTGACCGGCTCAGTTTACGAAGACGGGGCTGCAACGGTACTGCGAAGCCTCGTAGCCGCCCGCTGACTGTCATCAGCCGGCCCCTCCGGGTGGGGTGGCGGACGGCCTGTTCCTCGGGGGACGCCCGGACCTAGGCTATGCCGGTGGTTCCCAGCAGGCTGCCGACCAGGTAGGTGAAGGCCATTGCCAGGGCGCCGCCGATAACGAGGCGGGTCATGGCGCGGCGCCGAGAGCTGCCGCCTATCTGTGCACTGATCGCTCCGGTAATCGCTAAGGCAACGAGGACGGCAGCGAATGTGAGCGGGATGCGAACAGCGCTCGGCAGGAGCACGATGGCCAGCAGCGGCAGGACCGCTCCGGCCGCAAATGCTGCAGCCGAGGCGAAGGCCGCGTTCCACGGGCTCACGATTTCAAGCTCATCGATATTCAGCTCCGCTGAAAGATGCGCCGCAAGGGGGTCGTGCTCCGTCAGCTCGGTGGCGACTTGGCGGGCGGTGGACGGAGTGAGGCCTTTTTGCTCGTAGAGGCCCGCCAGTTCGATCAGTTCCCCGTCAGGGTCCTCCCGCAGCTCCTGGCGTTCCTTTTCAATGAGCGCCTGCTGGCTGTCTCGCTGGCTGCTGACCGACACATATTCGCCGAGCGCCATCGACACCGAACCACCCACCACCGCGGCCGTTCCGGCAACCAGGATGGGGGCGGCAAAGTTCGTCACGCCAGCAACGCCAATCACCGTGGCAGCAGTCGAAACAATCCCATCGTTGGCCCCGAGAACACCGGCACGAAGCCAGTTCAGCCGTGCCGCGAAGCCGCGGTCATGTGGTTCATTTGGCTGAAGCGAGAATTTTTCCATGACTGCAGTAAAGCACTGGCCGTTAGAACCCTAAAGATCCTTACCGGCCGTAGGACAAGGCCGCCGGTGGCAGTGCTGCCGGTCCCGCTGCCAGCTCCAGCAGGCGGGCGGCGGCGGGCCGGGTGGCCCACTCCTCCGCCCAGTAGGACCGCACCACGGCCTTGCTGACGGCCTGCGTGGTGATGCCAAGCGCCTCTGCCACATACTTCTGCTGGCCGCGCGCTCCCGGTGTCATGAGGTCCAGGACCTTCCACTCCGCGGCCGTCCGGCCCGCCACGATCTGACCAAGCAGCCGCAGGACGGCCTCGGCCTCCGCGGCCACCTGCGCATCGGGTCCCTCCACGGCCAGGGGGATGCGGTCACCCGTGCGCTGCGTGCGTTCCACCGCCCGGCGGGCGTAGACCAGCCCAAACCCCTCGGCAGCCAGTACATCGGAGGGCAGGGGGCGGTGTACTTCGCCGACTCCCAAACCAACATTCCAACGGCGTGCGCGGACGGCGGTCAGCGCGGCGTCGACGGCGGCCGCCGGATCGGCCAGGATTCCCTGAGCCTCGTCCCCCACTGAGCGCTGGAACGGAACGGCAGCCGGAATGTGCCGCAGGGAGCGCAGCAGTTCGGGGACCTGGTCTCCCGCTTCGCGGGTATCCCGCTGGTTGATGGTCAGCACGAAATGCATGGCATCAGCATGCCAGAGACGAACCCGGAACAACCGAAATCGGTTGACCGGGCGCGGCGGCCCGGCACCGAGAGTGCAGAAAGCGGCCGTTTCAAGGCTGAAACGGCCGCTTTCTGCCCTCTCGATGAGAGAGGGGCGGCGCGCAGGCGCGCCTGGTACGACTAGTTGTTCGTGGGGTTGGCGTCGACGTCGCGGCCCTGCGGCTCGTCGTCTTCGCTGGTATCACCCAGTGCTTCGAAGCGGGCCAGGGAGGCCTCGACCTCTGCCTCGGCGGCTTCGCGTCCTTCCCAGTCAGCGGCCTCTACCCACTTGCCCGGTTCCAGGTCCTTGTACTTGGTGAAGAAGTGCTTGATTTCGTCCAGCAGGAAGTCCGGAACATCGGAGAGATCCTTGATGTGGTCGAAGCGCACGTCGGCGGGCACGCAGAGGACCTTGGCGTCGCCGCCGCCGTCGTCAACCATGTTGAAGACGCCGATCGGCCGGGATTCCACCAGCACGCCCGGGATCAGGTCGAAGTCCTGCAGCATCACCATGGCGTCCAGCGGATCGCCGTCTTCGCCGAGGGTGTTTTCGAAGTAGCCGTAGTGGGTCGGGTACTGCATGGAGGTGAACAGCACCCGGTCCAGGCGCAGACGGTGCGTCTCATGGTCAATTTCGTACTTGACGCGGGATCCCTTGGGGATCTCGATCGTTACGTCGAGTTTCATAACGGCTCCTTGGGGTGCGGCCCGAAACCGGGCCACGCAAACGGACAGACGGTTCATGCACAACTCGTGCACTGATGGACAATTGGGCGCAGCCGGAATTCCCTGTCCATTTGGGAATGTCCGTTTGGCTCACCGCGCCGGTCTAGTGTTAAAGATATATGTCCTGAGGCGTTGCCGGGTTCTCCCCGGTCCCTGCCGCCTCGCAGACCGCCGCCGCTGGGGTGGAAACCTGAGGCATCAGGGAAGTAAATCGAGACGGAAATTGGTGGCCCTTGGCAAGGATGTTCTCCGGTATTGCCCTGGCGCTGGTCTTCGCCGTCCTACTCGTCCCGCTGGCCGTCTACGCGGGTCCGCCCGTTGTTCGCGCCCTCAGCGGGGCCGGCGTTGAACGCCAGGCCGCGGTGCCCTCCTACCAGCGCCCGCCGGCGGAACTGACCAAGACACCCGTCGTGGACACCCTCGATCCAGCGGCGCCGATGCCGGACACCGCAGTTCTCGGCGCGCTGCTCGACGCCGAGCTGGCCCTGCCGGGCGGCGGTACCCTCTCCGCCGTCGTCTCCGATGCGCGCACCGGAGCCGTGCTGTATGAGCGGAATCCGGCAACCGCCGGGATGCCGGCCTCCACCCTGAAGATCCTCACGGCAGCGGCCATTGCCTCCACCCTGGAGCCGGACTCCCGGTTTGAAACCACGGTGCACGCCGGCCCGGCAACGGGCGGTGAGACGGTGCTGGTGCTGCGCGGTGGCGGCGATGTGCTGCTTGCCTCCGGTGCGTCCGACGACGACGCCGTGGTTGGCCGGGCGGGCCTGGCGACACTCGCCCAGGAAACGGTCAAGGCACTGGGAAGCTCGGCGGGGACGGTGCGGGTCCAGCTCGATGACACCCTCTTCACCGGGCCGTCGCTCTCCGATGCCTGGAACGTTGCGGACGTCGAGGCCGGGGAAATCGCCCCGGTTTATCCGCTGGCCATTAATTCAGCGTGGTCCGACGAGTCCCGCCAGTCCGGTGGACGCGAGGACGACGCCGCACTCACGGCCGCCGAAGCGTTCCGGTCCGCGCTCGCCGAGGCGGGAGCGGGCACCGGAATCAGCGTGGCCGACGAAGTTGAACGCGGCACCGTCCCCGCCGGCTCCCGCCAGCTGGCAGCCGTCCAGTCTGCCACTGCGGCCGAACAGGTGGAGCAGATGCTGCTTATCTCGGATAACTACTTAGCCGAGGCGATGGCTCGTTCCGCAGCCCTGGCGTCCGGGCGGGACGCTTCGTTCGCCGGCGCCGTGGATACCGTTCAGGCGCAGGCCGCATTGCTTGGAATCGACACGACGGGCATGGCGCTGGCGGACGTTTGCGGGCTTGCTGCGGAGAACGAGGTGACCGCGAAGCAGCTGACGGACGCCGTTCGGCTGGTGCTTACTTCCGGGGATGAGGGCCTGCGCACTGTCGCCCGCGGGTTGCCTGTGGCGGGCCTGAGCGGAACACTGCAGGGCCGGTACGACGACGAGGAGGCCGCGGCGGCCGGGCTGGTCCGTGCCAAGACCGGAACACTTTTCGCCGTCACCGCGCTGAGCGGCTACGTCACGGACGCCGACGGGCGGCTCCTGGCCTTCACTCTCGTGGCGCGCGGACTGGACGGCAACACCGCCCAGGCGCGCAACGCCGTCGACTCCGCTGCCGCCGTCCTGGCCGGCTGCGGCTGCCGCTGACAGCACGCCCGGATTGGTGCGGACGGGAGCGCATTGGGCCGCGCCTGTGATCGAATGGAGCAATGGAGAGCAACCAGCAGCAACTGAGCACTGAAACTGCCGCCCGCTTGGTGAACTGGGACTTCGCCGCCGCGACGGCAGCCACCCTCGTGGCCCCCGGACCCAAGATGACCCGCCGCGAAATCCAGGCCGCGGTCGAAGACCTGCGCCGCCTGGCCGATGAAGCCGTCACCCACGTCCACCGGATCACCGGGCTGGACGCCGCGGAGAACCTGCGGGATTCCCAGGTCCTGATCGTTGACCGGGCCTCCTGGGCCAAGGCGAACTCCCAGAGCTTCGCCGCGCTGATGACCCCGATGCTGGAGCACCTGGCAAAAACCCGGCCCGAAGCCGTGAACTCCACGAACACGGCGGTGGCCGGTACCCTCACCGGTGCGGAGCTTGGCGCCGTCCTGGCCTTCCTGGCCAGCAAGGTCCTGGGCCAGTATGACCCCTTTGCGGCACTGGCCTCGGATAACCCTGCCAAGCGCGCAGGCCGCCTGCTGCTTGTGGCCCCGAACATCATCAGCACCGAGCAGGAACTGAACGTGGACCCCTCGGACTTCCGGCTGTGGGTCTGCCTGCACGAACAGACCCACCGGGTGCAGTTTGCCGCCGCACCCTGGCTCCGCGACCACATGCTGGAGCAGATCGGCGCCCTCAGCAACGGCCTGATGGACAAGGCCCAGGGCCTTCCCGAGCGGATCAACCAGCTGGCTAAGCAGCTTTCCGCCGCCGCGGGAACAGGAAAGCAGGAACCCGCCGCCAACGGAGTTCCCGCCCGCCAGACGGACGTCCTGACACTGCTGCAGGACCCGGAGGACAAGGCCCGGCTGTCCCACATCACCGCCGTGATGAGCCTGCTTGAAGGCCATGCCAACGTGGTGATGGACGCCGTGGACGCCAGCATCATTCCCAGTGTCAAAACCATCCGCCGCCGCTTCAGTGACCGCGGCGCCAACCGCGGCTGGCTGGACAAGTTCTTCCGCCGGGTCATGGGCCTGGACGCGAAGATGCGCCAGTACGCGGACGGGTCGAAGTTCGTCCGCGCCGTGGTGGACAAATCCGGCATGGCAGGCTTCAACCGTGTGTGGGAACGCGCCGAGAACCTGCCCAGCGAGGCAGAGATCCACAACCCGGACCTCTGGATCCAGCGAATGGGGCTGTAAGACGCAAGTGACCGACCTTCCCGTTTCAACCTCCAGGAACTCCGCCTTGCCTTCCTCCGCGCCCGCTCAACGCCCCCGCCAACGCCTGAACCCCACCCTCGGAAAGGCCCGCGGCCTGCTCCGCGATAGCCTGCGCGACGCCGGGATCCTGCCCGGACAGCAGACCCCTCCGGTGCTGCTGGTCGCCTGCAGCGGCGGCCCCGACTCGCTCGCACTCGCAGAGACCGCGAGCTTCTTTAACCGCCGCGGCGACTACCGGGTAGGTGCCGCCGTCGTCGACCACGGGCTGCAGGCCGGTTCAGCCGGCGTCGCCGAAGCAGCCGCCGCGAAGCTGCGCGCCATGGGCCTGGATCCGGTGACGGTGCACCGTGTGCAGGTCCCGGAAACCGGAATGGGACCCGAAGCCGCCGCCCGGACGGTGCGGTACGAGGCGCTGGACGCGGCCGCCGAGGCAGCCGGGGCGGAGGCCGTCCTGCTGGGCCACACCCTGGACGACCAGGCCGAGCAGGTGCTGCTGGGCCTGGCCCGCGGGTCCGGAACCCGGTCCCTGGCCGGGATGCCTGAACGCCGCGGCCGCTATCTTCGGCCATTCCTGGGGCTGCGGCGCGATGAGGTCGAGGAGATCTGCGCCGCCCAGGAGCTCGATCCCTGGCACGATCCGACCAACGCGGACCCGGCCTTCGCGCGGTCCCGCGTCCGGATGCAGGTGCTTCCTTTCCTCGAAAACGAACTCGGCCCCGGAATAGCCGAGGCGCTCTACCGGAGTTCGCGGATCCTGGCGCAGGACGCCGACTACCTCGATGCGCAAGCAGCCGAAACTTTCGCCCGGCTGCGGCACGAACCCGCCGGGGCAGCCGCTGGCGCCGGTGCCGCGGATGAGATCCTGCTCTCGGAAGAATCCCTGCGCGCCCTGCCGCCTGCCCTGCGGCAGCGGGTCCTTGCCCTGGCCGCCGTCGAGCTCGGAGGCGCCCAGCCCAGCTGGGAACGGGTCCGCTCAGTGGAAGCCCTGCTGCGCCGCGAGGGGTCGGCGGGGCCGGTCCAGCTGGTGGGCAAAGTCAGTGCCTACCGTCAGGTGCGGGGCAAACCGGTTCCCCAAGGCGCCTCAAGCTATGGCAATCTTGTTTTTAGGAAAAAGAGCAGCGCCTAACTTCAGCTGCAACATCTCGTACCCGGGAGCCATTCGTGGATTCACACGACGTCCAGTCAGACCTCAAACACGTTCTCTACACCAGGGAGCAGATTGCCGAGCGGATCAAGGAACTGGCAGCGGAGATTGACCGCGACTACGCCGGCCGCGACGTCCTGCTGGTCGGTGTCCTGAAGGGCGCCGTTATGGTCATGGCGGACCTGTCCCGTGCACTGCACAGCCACGTTTCCATGGACTGGATGGCGGTGTCCTCCTACGGCTCCGGAACCCAGTCCTCCGGCGTCGTCCGGATCCTGAAGGACCTGGAAACCGACCTGCTGGGCAAGCACGTGCTGATCGTCGAAGACATCATCGACTCCGGCCTGACGTTGTCCTGGCTGCGGACCAACCTGCAGTCGCGTGGACCTGCCAGCGTGGAAATCTGCGCCCTGCTGCGCAAGCCGGATGCCGCCAAGGTGGAAATCGACGTCAAGTACGTCGGCTATGAAATCCCGAACGAGTTTGTGGTCGGCTTCGGCCTGGACTTCGCCGAGCGGTACCGCAACCTGGACTTCATCGGCACCCTGGCGCCGCACGTCTACGAATAACCCGGGCTTTAACGCCCCGCCCGCTGACCCCGGGCCGCTGCGGCCAGCCAATGAGCTGGCCCAGAACCGGGGCAGCGGGTTTTTCGTTGCCGCATGAGGCTAATCACGCCCGCGGGATACGCCCTGAGGGAACTAAAGTACCCTGCGGACCGTGTATTTCTGGGGGACGGTGTATAGCTAGAGACTGCTAGCCAACGAATTCCCGCGCACTATCAAGCGTTGTTGATCAGGAGGGACGGGGCATCTGCCCTGACGACGAATGAAATCCAAGAACTTCTTCAAGGGACCGATCATTTGGATCGTGCTGGCACTGGCCGCACTGCTGATCATCCTTCCCAACCTTTCCTCCTCCGGCACGGCCCAGGTGGACACCAACGTCGGCCTGCAGCTGCTGCAGGACAACAAGGTGGAGCAGGCGAAGATCTATGACGGCGAACAGCGGGTCGATCTCACGCTCCGCGAGCCGTATGAGGACAAGGGCGAAAACGTCCAGTTCTACTTCGGAACGGCGCGCGGCGAGGACATCGTCGACGCGGTGAACAATTCCGACGTCGACGGCTTTACCGACCAGCCCGTCCAGACCAACTGGTTCACCAGCTTCCTGGGCCTCTTCCTGCCCATCATCATCCTGGGTGTGATCTTCTGGTTCCTGCTCTCCCGCATGCAGGGCGGCGGTTCCAAGGTCATGCAGTTCGGCAAGTCCAAGGCCAAGCTGACCAACAAGGACATGCCCCAGGTGACCTTCGCCGACGTCGCCGGCGCTGACGAGGCAGTCGAAGAGCTGCACGAAATTAAGGAATTCCTGCAGGAACCGGCCAAGTTCCAGGCCGTGGGAGCCAAGATTCCCAAGGGCGTGCTGCTCTACGGCCCTCCCGGCACCGGTAAGACCCTGCTGGCACGCGCCGTTGCGGGCGAGGCCGGGGTGCCGTTCTACTCCATCTCCGGCTCGGACTTCGTGGAAATGTTCGTTGGTGTGGGCGCCTCCCGTGTCCGTGACCTGTTCGAACAGGCTAAGAACAACTCTCCGGCCATCATCTTCGTCGACGAGATCGACGCCGTCGGCCGCCATCGCGGTGCTGGCGTGGGCGGCGGCAACGATGAGCGTGAGCAGACCCTGAACCAGCTCCTTGTGGAGATGGACGGCTTCGACGCCACCACCAACGTCATCCTCATTGCGGCGACTAACCGGCCGGACGTCCTGGACCCCGCGCTGCTGCGTCCCGGCCGCTTCGACCGGCAGATCGGTGTGGAGGCTCCGGATATGAAGGGCCGCCTGCAGATCCTGCAGGTCCACGCCAAGGGCAAGCCGATGGCACCCGGCGTCGACCTGGAGACCGTGGCGCGGAAGACCCCGGGCTTCACCGGTGCGGACCTGGCCAACGTTCTCAACGAGGCTGCGCTGCTGACCGCACGCTCCAATGCCCAGCTCATCGACGACCGTGCGCTCGACGAGGCCATCGACCGCGTCATCGCCGGCCCACAGAAGCGCAGCCGTGTGATGAAGGAACTCGAGCGCAAGATCACCGCGTACCACGAGGGTGGACACGCCCTGGTTGCCGCGGCCCTGCGCAACACCGACCCGGTTACCAAGGTGACCATCCTGCCGCGCGGACGCGCCCTGGGCTACACCATGGTGCTGCCGCAGGATGACAAGTACTCGGTCACCCGCAACGAACTGCTGGATCAGCTGGCCTACGCGATGGGTGGCCGCGTCGCAGAGGAAATCGTCTTCCACGATCCCTCCACCGGCGCTTCCAACGACATCGAGAAGGCCACCTCCACGGCCCGCAAGATGGTCACCCAGTACGGCATGAGCGAGCGGATCGGTTCCGTGAAGCTCGGGTCCGGCGGCGGGGAACCGTTCCTGGGACGGGACATGAGCCAGGAACGGAACTACTCCGACCAGGTCGCGTACGTGGTGGATGAGGAAGTCCGGCGCCTCCTCGATAACGCCCATGATGAGGCGTACCAGATCCTCACCGAAAACCGGGATGTCCTGGACCGGCTGGCGCTGGAACTGCTCGAACGCGAGACCCTGAACCAGGCCGAGATCGCCGAGGTCTTCCACGATGTGCGCAAGCGCGACGTCCGCGAAGTCTGGCTTTCCAAGCCCAGCCGCCCGGTGCACGAGATTCCTCCGGTGGTTTCACCGCGGGAACGGGAAGAGGCGGCCGCCGCCGGTGAACCGAACCCGGACACCGTCGCTCCGCAGGACCAGATCGCCGACGCCGACCTCCCGCAGGACTTCGACGTCTCCAATGACGGGCTCCCGGAGCCCGAAAACAGCGGCCAGGGCAGCCACCACGGCTCCCCTAACCGCAGCGAATAGCGCAGGCCGGACGGCAGCCGATCGAACTTCGGCTGCCGTCCGGGCCGCTTCGGCGTCCACGGTAGGATCATGCAGTGACCGATTTCGACGACGAACTAATTTTGGCCGAGCTGACCGACACAGCTTCTCCTGTCGACCAGCCCCGCATCGAGCGGGCGGTCCGCGAAATCCTCCTCGCGATCGGGGAGGACCCGGACCGGGAGGGCCTGCAGAAGACCCCTGCCCGCGTAGCCAAGTCCTACGCGGAGATTTTCGCCGGGCTGCACCAGAGCCCCGCCGACCTGCTGGCCACCACCTTCGACCTCGACCATGAGGAAATGGTGCTGGTCAAGGACATTCCGTTCTACTCCACCTGTGAACACCACCTGGTTCCGTTCCACGGCTCCGCACACATCGGGTACATCCCCTCGCACGAGGGCAAAGTCACCGGGCTGAGCAAGCTCGCCCGCCTGGTGGAGATCTACGCCCGGCGCCCCCAGGTCCAGGAGCGGCTCACCACCCAGATCGTCGACGCACTGATGGAGAACCTGCAGCCGGTGGGCGCGATCGTGGTCATCGAATGCGAACACCTGTGCATGTCCATGCGCGGCGTGCGGAAGCCGGGAGCCAGGACGGTCACCTCGGCTGTGCGAGGCCAGCTGCGCGAAACCGCCACTCGTGCTGAAGCAATGAGCCTGATACTCGGACGATAGGACGCTACTGATGGATTCCCTCGCTGCCACCCCTGGAACCGGTCCGGCCACCAACCCGCTTTCCGTGATCCGCCCCGGCACCAAGCCGCGCCGCTTCGAAGACCTCCCCACCGGACGCACGCTGGTGATGGGCATCCTTAACGTCACCCCGGATTCCTTCAGCGACGGCGGCCAGCATGCCACCACTGATGCAGCCATCCGCGCGGGACTGAAAATGCATTACGACGGCGCCGACATCATCGATGTGGGCGGCGAGTCCACCCGGCCCGACGCCGAGCGGATCACGCCGGAAGAGGAACAAAAGCGCATCCTCCCGGTGGTCCAGGCCCTCGTGAAAGCCGGAGTCCTGATCAGCGTGGACACGATGAACGCCTCCACCGCGGAAAAGGCAATCGAAGCCGGCGCCGGGATCATCAACGACGTCTCCGGGCTGGAGCTGGACCCGGCGATGCCCGAACTGATCGCCCGCACCAAAGTCCCTTACGTCCTGATGCACAGCCGCGGCAGCGTCCGCAGCCAGGATCCGAAGGCTGACTACGGCGACGTCGTCGAAGACGTCATCTCCGAACTCACGACCCTGCGTGACCGCTTCTACGGGGCCGGAGCCTCACCCGAGCAGATCATCCTTGACCCGGGACTGGGCTTCGCGAAAAACGCCGAACACGACTGGGCGCTGCTGCGGAACATCGACCGCCTGACAGTCCTGGGCCACCGCGTCCTCATTGGCGCCTCCCGCAAACGCTTCCTCGGCTCCCTGCTCACCACCTCCGGCAAGGCCGCGCCGCCGGAGGAACGAGACAACGCCACCCTGGCCACCTCCGTCCTCGCTGCCAGCCAGGGCGTCTGGGGCGTGCGGGTGCACGACGTCGCGGCCAACGCCGACGCCGTCAAAGTCGCGGCTGCCTGGCAGGGCTAGGCATGGCTCTGGAAGCCAGTCTGCCGGCCCAGCGGGACCGGATCAGGCTCAGCGGACTCAGCGCCACCGGCTATCACGGGGTCTTCGACCACGAGCGGCGCGAAGGCCAGCAATTCGTCGTCGACCTGGTTCTCTACACCGATCTGCGTCCGGCGGCGGCCGCCGATGACCTGACGTTGACCGCGCACTACGGCGAACTGGCCGAGCAGGTCTGCGGAATCATCGAAGGCGATCCCGTGAACCTGATCGAAACCCTCGCCGAGCGGATCGCAGCCCATGTCCTGGCCGCCTTCGCGGTGATTGAGGCAGTCGACGTTACGGTGCACAAGCCGCAGGCACCGATCACCGTTCCCTTCGGCGACGTGGAAATCCTCATCCACCGGGAGCGGGCATGAGTGTTCCTGCCGTGCGGACAGTCCTGGCCCTCGGCAGTAACCTCGGCGAGTCCCGGAGCACGCTCTCAGACGCCGTCGCCGCCCTGGCCGACCATCCCCAAATGCGCCTGGTGGATGTCTCCCCGGTGGCGCGCACCCGTCCCGTCGGCGGGCCGGATCAGCCCGACTACCTGAACCTGGTTGCCGCGTTCGACACCACGCTGGACCCGCACGCCCTGCTGGAGCACTGCCATGACGTCGAAAACCGGCACCACCGCAAACGCGAGGTGCGCTGGGGGCCGCGTACGCTCGACGTCGACATCATCACCTACGGCACTGAACACGTGAACGACGAGGTGCTCACCATTCCCCACCCCCGTGCCGCCCAGCGCGCCTTTGTGCTGCAGCCGTGGGCCTGGATGGACCCGGACGCCCTGCTGGAAGGCATCCCGGTGGCAGACTTGGCTGCCCGGGCCGCTGACCTGCCCGGGCTAGAGCGCTTCGAGGGGGAGTGAAGACCGCGTGAGGACCATCCGGTACCGCTGGCTCGCTGTTATAGCCGTGGCCTTTGGGATCGCAGGCTGGCAGGTCAATGCCTGGGCTACCCGCAACGGTTACCCTGCACCCGTCCTTAACTTCACGGCCCTCCTTACGCTGGCGTTTATTGTCGGCTTCACACTCTTCCTCGGCCTGCGGGTCCGGCGCTGGCGGGACGGCAACCGCGAGAAGGCGCTGGATCCGATCGCCGCAGCACGGACCCTGGTCCTGGCGCAGGCAACGGCCTACGCCGGTGCGCTCCTGTTCGGCTGGCACGCGGGCATTTTCCTGGACCAGCTTGGCCTCTGGCAGATGCGCCCCAACCACGCCCCGACGTGGGCCTCGCTTGCGATGTCAGTCGGCGGGATGATCATGGTTGCCACCGGCCTGGTCGTGGAACGGTTCTGCAAACTCCCGCCCGAGGATGAAAACGGCGGGGAAAATGACAAGCCTGACGTCGGGGGAGACTATGCGTAGCCGGACCATTGATTCACCGGGGCTGGACTGGCAGCGGATATCGCCGCGGTACCTCTCCCTGCGGGTGCTTTCCCTGGTGGTGGAGGCCGTGATCACCTTGGCCGTTGTTTCGGTGCCGCTGGTGCTGCGCTCCCTGGACATCTGGGGCGGCTTTCCGGCCTGGATCGCGTGGGGGCTTCCCGCCGTGTTCCTGGCCGCTTTCCTCTGGCGCGGCGTCCTGCTGCCCCGGCAGGTCCGGGCCATCGGCTACGCCGAGCGGAACGAGGACCTGCTGCTGCGCAGCGGTATCTTCTTCCAGCGCACCCTGGTGGTTCCTTATGGCCGGATGCAGTACGTCGATGTTTCCGTCGGCCCGCTGGAGCGGGCGTTCGGGTTGTGCACGCTCAAGCTCCACACCGCCGCCCCCGGAACCAACGCCACCATCCCCGGCCTGCCCGCCGCGGAGGGGGAGCGCCTGCGTGAACACCTGTCTGCGCGCGGCGAGGCTCAACTGGCGGGCCTGTGACTTCCGCCCCCGTAGCCCCGGGCACCCCGGGGCACCCGGAAACCGCGTCAGCTCCCGAACCGGAGTGGAAGCGGGTCCATCCTGTGTCCCCGCTGGTGCGCGGGTGGATCGCGCTGGCGGCAATCGCGTACTTTGTGGGACGAGACCGGGTGGAGGCGCTCTTCCGGAATGAGGGCGGTTCCTCACCGCTGCCGGCCGGAACTCCCGTGCTCTGGGCGGTGCTCGGCCTGGTTGCCGTACTGCTGGCCATCGCCGTTATTTTCTTCCTGTCCTGGTGGTTTACCCGCTACCAGGTCACGTCCGACCATGTGCGCGTGCGCTCCGGCATCATTTTCCGCCAGCACCGGCAGGCACGCCTGGACCGGGTCCAGGCGATCGACATCGTCCAGCCGCTTCTTGCCCGGCTTTTTGGCCTGGCCGAACTCCGGTTCGAGGTGGCTGACGCCGGGGAATCCGCAGTCCGCCTGGCCTTCCTTCCCATCGATGATGCCCGCTCGCTGCGCGCCACCATCCTCGACCGGGCTTCCGGCGCCGAACCGGAAGCCGGCCCCGGCACGGACGGCGCCGCGCCGGCCACGGCATCCGAGGCCCCCGAGTTCCCGATCCTGGCCCTGACTCCGGGCAGGGTGGCCGGGGCGACCCTGCTTTCCGGAAACACAATTTTCCTGCTCCTGGGCGCAGCCTTCGTGGCCGTCCTCGCCGCCGTTACCCGTCAGGGCATCTCCCTCGCCGTGTTCATCCCGGTGGCCTTGGGCGCGGCCGGCGGCTACTGGACGGCCTTTAACAGTGCCTGGAACTTCCGTGCCGCCGCGTCGCGGGACGGTATCCGGATCCGCTACGGGCTGCTGGACACCCGGACGCAGACCGTGCCGCCGGGACGCATCCAGGCCGTCGCCGTCTCCCAGCCGCTGCTGTGGCGGCTCACCGGCTGGTACCGCATCTCCGTCAACGTGGCCGGCTACGGTACCGGCGCCACCTCCGAAGGCGCGGCACGAACCCGGCTGCTTCCTGCCGGAACACTCGAGGAAGCCCTGCAGATCCTGGCGCTCGTCCTGCCCAACCCCGGCTCGGATGATCCCCGGGGGCTCTTTACCGCAGGGATGGCCGGCAGTGGAGAAGCGCATGGATTTACCGTTTCGCCGCGCCGTGCCCGCTGGGTCGCGCCCCTGCAGTGGCGCCGCAGCGGCTACGCCCTGACAGAGACCGCACTGCTGAGCCGCTCCGGCCGGCTGTGGCGCAGTCTCGCCGTCGTACCGCACGAACGGATCCAGTCCATGGCGCTGGAGCAGGGTCCGCTGGCCAGGAAACTGCGGATCGCCGACCTGCGGCTGCACTCCACGCCGGGACCTGTTGCCCCGCGGATCCGCCAACTGGACACGGGCGTCCTGCGCCAGCTCTTCGACGAGCAGTCCCTGCGTGCCCGCGATGCCCGCCGGCGGGACCGGACCGAGCGCTGGATGCACCGCGAAACGGCCACCGGGCCCGCGCCGGTCCCGGAAAATCCACCCGCCGCACCGCCTGCCGATCCCGGAACACCGCCGCCCGCGACCCCGGGCAGCCAACCGAATGAGGAGAGACCATGAACACCGCTGATCAGCGCCGGCGGGGCCGGCTTGGCATCGGCATCATCGGTGCGGGCAAAGTGGGCGCCGTCCTGGGCGCCGCGCTGCGGGCTGCCGAGCACGCCGTCGTTGGTGTCTCCGCGGTGTCCGACGCGAGCCGGGAACGCGCCGAGAACCTGCTCCCGGGCGTTCCCATCCTTGAGATCCCGGACATCATCGAGCGTTCTGAACTGGTGCTGCTCGCCGTGCCCGACGACGCCCTTCCGCCGCTGGTATCCGGCCTCGCCGCCACCGGCGCCTGGCAGGCCGGCCAACTGGTCGCCCACACCTCCGGCCGGTTCGGCACCGGCGTGCTGGAACCCGCGCGCCAGGCCGGAGCGATTCCGCTGGCACTGCACCCGGCCATGACATTCACGGGAATGAGCCTGGACCTGACCCGGCTGGCGGACTCCTCCTTCGGAGTCACCGCGCCAACCGCCGTACTGCCCATTGCGCAGGCGCTGGTTGTGGAAATGGGGGCAGAACCCATCGTCATCGACGAAGCGGACCGCGTGCCCTACCACGCCGCGCTGGCCCACGCCTCGAACCACCTGGTGACCATCGCCGCACAATCCTCGGAACTCCTCCGCAGCCTGGGCGTGGAACAGCCAGCCCGGCTGCTGGGGCCCCTGATGCGTGCCTCGCTGGAGAACGCCCTCGCGTCGGGGGAACATGCCCTGACCGGGCCCGTCGCCCGCGGAGACACCGGCACGGTCGAGGCACACGCACGCGCCCTGCGCGACGGCGCCGCCCCGGACCTCGCTGCAGCCTACAAAGCGCTGTCCGAGGCCACGGCCCGGCGGGGAGTTGCCCGCGGGCT